>JALRDR010000899.1 GCA_023262145.1 Planctomycetaceae bacterium
AGGGCGTTGCTGTCAAAGTTGAACTTGGCGTCGAGCGCTTTGATGCCGCCGTTGCCTTCGAGGATTAGGGGGTTTACTTCGACCAATGAGGCGTCGGTGTCCATGTAGCATTTGTACAGTTTTTGAAACACATCAGCCGCAGCGGCGGTTGATGCCGCTGGCACACCAATACCGTTTGCCAATTCGGTGGCTTGCGCGGCGGTCAGGCCGGTTGCGGGGTCGACAAATACCTTGATAATTTATTCAGGCGTCTTGTGCGCCACCTCTTCGATGTCCATACCGCCTTCGCTGGACGCCATGATCGCAACGCGTTGGCTGGCGCGGTCGGTGACCGCGGACACGTAATATTCTTTCTTGATATCGGCACCGTCTTCGATCAAGAGGCGGCGAACTTTTTGTCCCTCAGGGCCGGTTTGGTGCGTAACCAACTGCATGCCCAAAATCTCGCCAGCGAGCTGCTTGACTTCGTCAATTGAGCGGGCTAATTTCACACCGCCGCCTTTACCTCGGCCACCGGCGTGAATTTGTGCTTTGACAACCCATACAGGGCCACCCAATTTTTGTGCGGCTTCAACCGCTTCTTGCACTGTAAAGGCAGGGATGCCGCGGGGAACTGGCACCTCGAATTGGCGCAGGATTTCTTTGCCTTGGTACTCGTGGATCTTCATGTCAGGGCTCTCAAAGTGGGGACAAATCACTTCCCTTTTATGGCAAAAACGGGGGCAACCCTGCTAGGCCAGTCAGAGGAAATTACCAAACGTAGACTGTATCATGTTGCAGTGCAGAAATTTTTCACCAAACTGACGGCGAAGCGCACCACAGTAACCAGCCGGCTGGCGGATGGAACCGCCGGTATCCGAGCCCAGTGTCAGCGGAGCCAGATCTGCCGCGACAGCTGCGGCAGAACCACCGCTGGATCCCCCAGCGGTGCATTCCGAGTTCCAGGGGTTGCGGACAGCACCGAAGATGGAAGTTTCGCTGGACGAACCCATCGCGAATTCATCCATATTCAGCTTGCCCAGGAGAACACCGTCATTTGCCTGAAGACATTCGACGGCGTGAGCTGACATGGGCGGAACGTAGTTCTGCAGCATACGGCTGCCGCAGCTGGTAGGGACTCCCGTGGTACAAAGATTGTCCTTGATGGCGATCGGCAGTCCTGCCAGCGGGCCCACGGGCTGGCCATCGCGGCGGCGCTGATCAATGGCATCTGCCTGCTGCAGAGCTGTCTCTGTGCAGAGATGCACAAAGGCATTGACGCTGTTGTTTTGCGCACTGATCTGATCAAGGTATTGCTGAGTCAGCTGGCGGGAAGTGACTTCACCGGATTGGAGTTGTTCCAGCAGTTGCAGTGTGGGAGTACGCGGCATGGCGGGACGGCTGAGTATTCGGACAGGCAGAGTTCTGAGAGCGCGGCAAATGGCCGCGGAGACGACGGGCAGAAGCTTACCAGATGCAGCGGGGACTGCGAACCAGCTGGTGTCGTGAGAATACCTTTTCCGAAGGGGGGATTCGGCAGCTCATGCACTGCGGTTCAGCTGCTGTAGTTCTTCGGCAATCTGCTGATCCAGAAGTTCCTGCATGCGACTCAGCATGCGGCTGGCCAGCATGCCGTCAAAAACTCGGTGGTCGTAGGCCAGCGTGAATCGACAGGTGTGGTCTGAACGCAGCGGCCCCCAGCTCAGACAGGCTGTCTGTACCGATGGCGGCAGAGGAATTTCCACTCCCTGACCGGCAAGTGTCGAGAGAAAGAACGTACCCAGTCGGCGAGCCCTGCCGGCGGTTGCCATGTTCAGGTTCCACCACCAGACCAGTCGTCGCAGCGGGAACGGCAAGGCTGCCAGCTGGAGCATGCGTGAGAACAGTTCAGCTGGCGGGCGTTCACGAAACTGGTCGACGCGCTGCTGAATCTTCGCCAGCGGCAGCGATTCCGGCTTTGTGATTCTGCCCCAGAACAACCACGGTTCCCCGTTGATTTCTCGTTGCACAGTCAGAATCCCGACGCTGTGCGGGTGCTGGTACAGATGGGCCCAGGGCCAGCGATACCAGATCTGCCGCAGTTCCGGGAATTCTGCAGAGAGCAGTCCGGTGGCACGCAGGAAGATCGCTGCCCAGGAGATGCGCACGGAGCAGCCATGTCGGGCTGCGGCGACCGTCTGCAGCTGCAGCTGGCGATCATGCGGACAGAGCGGAACCTGGCGATGGAAGCAGAGCAGGTCCCATGTCAGTCTGCGGGAACGAGGTATCGGGAAGCGGCGTCCATCCTGCTGGTCAGGCATGGAGATATTTTCCGGTGCTGAAGGCAAGGCAATCGGGGCTGCAGAGCTCTGTGGCCTCGATGCTGTGGGTTGAGTTGCCGCTATCCTAACGGCGCAGGCGATGAAGGAAACGCGGAGTCCGCAGTACCGGGTGCTGTGCGCAGGGCGCCAAGACCGCCAGGCCGATATTGCGGCAGTGATTCGGCAGGAATTGCCGTGTCCCGGCAGAAACAGCCAGTTTCTCTGCTGCGAGGAGTGATTCGCGCGGCAGATCCTGCGGGACAACAAAGTTTCCTCAGATTCGGCTCAAGGTGCGTCTTGAGACACAGGCCCCAAAGCGGCTATCTCTGCGGTTGAGTTCAGTCAAACCAACTGTCCACTTTCGCGCATGCCAAGGATCTGGCGAATGCTCAGCCGCAAGGCAACTACTCCTCGACGCCGTCTGCTCACGATGGTCACATTGCTGATGCTGGCTACCGTTCTGCCCGGCTGTTCGCTGTTCGTGATGGCGGGGAAGATGTTTTTTGGTAATCCGAAGAGCAAGTGTGCGTTTCATCGAAGCACGGGTGTGGACCTGACTGAAGGCAGGAATCGAGTGCTTATTGTCTGCAATACGCCCTATGGAATTGGCAGCGAGTATCCCACGCTGCGAATGGACATTGTGGAACACATGACTCGCGATCTGCAGCAGCGGAACGTGGATATTGTCCCCGCAGACGATGCCGCGGCCTGGGTGGATGAGCATGGTGGCTGGGGCGACCTGAATCGTCTGGCGGAACGTTTTGACGCAGATTATCTGGTGGATGTTGAGGTGCAGTCCTTCAGCATCGGTGTGCCAGGAAGTGATGAGCTGTATCAGGGAAAGCTGGCCGGACGGGTTCAGGTAACGGACTTCACAGGCAAATCGGGGCCGCGAACGGTGATGGAAGAATCCTGTGGCGTGACATGGCCGAGAACTCCCATGCATCGCGATGAAATGAATTCAAGGCAGATGTTTGCTGATCGATTTGTTCGTGATCTTTCCGGCATGCTGTCGCAGTTGTTGTATGACTATCGCCAGAGCGAAGCTGTTTACTGACGTCGTGCTGACGCATCTCGTCAGACTCAACCGGAGCAACCTGAGTGGATCCTGCCATGAAAAGTCTCACATCCCTGTCTTCCCGACAACATAATCAGGGTCGTCGAGGTTATCTGCTGAGCCGACTGCTGCTGACCGCACTAATGCTCCTGACAGCACCCGGCTGCCAGTATGTGCTCATGCTGGGGTATCTGATTGGCGGGCCACCTCAGGAACAACCGCTTTTTGAGAGAGATACCGGGCAGTCGATGACGGATCGTGATGTGCGTGCGGCGGTCATCTGTTATGCGCCGGACGAGCTGAAGTATCGCTTTTCAGATCTGGATCACATCATCGCCAGCCGGATCACCAATCAGCTGGCTGGTCGCAAAATCGAAGTGATTCCCTATGACGATGTCAGGATCTGGCTGGCGGAAAATCCGGACTGGGATGAAGCTTCCGACCTTGGTGCGGACTTCGACGTGACCTTTGTGGTGTTTGTCGATGTAAGTGATTTTTCACTTTATGAGCGTAATGGAAACTCGCTGTTCCGTGGGCGTTGTGATGCCATGATCCGTGTTTATGAAATGGATGCTGAAGGCGACGGTCAGCAGATTTTCACTGCAGAAATTGAGAGTCTTTATCCGACCGAGGTACCGCGATCAGCATCTGAGGTCAGCTTTGATGCGTTTCGGATGGAATATATTTTTCGCCTGAGCGATGAGATTGGTCGGCTGTTCTATCCCTACCATCGTGGGGACCTGTTTCAGGACACCGTCGATCGTCGCAGTGTGTACGGTGCCAGAATTCTGTTCGCCTGACGCTGAAGGTGTGCGGCCCGCGGCTGTTCAGGCTTCGGGGCAGCAGAGTTGACCGAGTGCGGCATCGAGTGCGTCCCGACGGCGTTGTGCGGCTGAGGCAAATCATCTCAGCAGGATCAGCAGGCTGATTTCCGGGCGGCTATGTTCAGACTGAGTGACCAGTGGCTGGTCTTCCCGGAGCCGGGTTGTCACGGGGGAGGCGACGAATGCTGCTTCGTCGTCAGTTTTCTTCGTCGTTCGAAGTTTGCCCCAGCGATTCCATACGTTTGAGCACATCGCGGTATTCATAGTCGACCGCCAGCACTTCACCGTAGTGTTCTTCCGCCTTGTCGAGTTTGCCGGCGGCCTGATACAGACGTCCCAGCAGATAGTGGGAGGAGCGAAACGCATTGGGGTGATCCTGGTAATTCAGGCTTTCGATGGCCTTTTCCAGTTGTCTTCGTGCCAGATCGTTACGGCCTTCGCGAGCAAAGCATTCGCCAAGAAGTACTGTGGCATCGATTTTGATATTGGGATTGGTGGAAGCCTGCTGCAGCAGCGGGATGGCTTTGGCGAATTCCTTGACATGGCGTGATGCATATCGCTTCGCGAGTTCAAATTTCTTCTTCAGATCGGTGGGGTTCAGTTCGACACCGAGTGTGAGCAGTTCGATTTCCTTGCTGAGCAGCATCTGGGTGAGCTGCTGGGCTTTTTCGGCGAGGCGTTCCTTATCGGGATTTGCCTGAGCACGTCGTTCGGCAATGGCTGCATCTTCTCTGAGCTGTGCGACTTCGACTTCCAGCTGCAGTTCACGAATTTCTCCCCTGTTGGGAGCACGTTCGATCGCCTTTGCAAGTTGATCGGAGGCTTTGCCAAATTGACGTTGACCCTTGTAGAGATCGGCAAGTTTCAGGTACAGGCCGAGGTTGTCGGGATCCTTGCGAATGGCATGAATGAGGTCTGCTTCTTCAGACTCGCCCGGCGCCTGAGCAGCAGGAGTCCCGCGTCGTGCTCGACGGTCTGCTTCATACGCATTGACTGGTTCTTCCTTCTGCTCAGCCAGGGCATCCCGCGTGGATTCTGCATCTTCCAGACCTTTACGATCGAGGACGCTGGCGGCATCGATGCGTGAGAGCATGCTGCGTGATTCACCATCAGTTGGTTCAAGCTTGTAAACTCGCTCGAAGCAGGCACGTGCCGGCTGGTAGTCGCGTCGTTCAAACAGAAAGTTACCGAGGCGGCGGTTGTATTCGGCGTTATTGCGATCGATTTCAACAGCTCGCTCGAGCGCAAAGCGAGCGACATCCATATTTTCCTGTGCCTCCGTCGCGGCCCCCAGCTCGAAGAAAAGTTGGGCATCCCAGGGATTAATGCTGAGCCCCTCTTCAGCCGCCGCCTCAACGGATTTCCAGTCCTTCGACATCCGGGCCTTCCTGATCTTGCCTTTGACAGTAACAAGACGGACTCCAGCCATGCGGGCTCCGCTGCCGTTGTCTCCGTAGGACTTGCGAAGGCAGCCAATGCGAGTCTGGCGGTAGAGCACATTTTCGGGTGCAAGGCGAGTGGCGTTGGTGAAGCATTCCACGCAGTACTGCCAGTTCTGGTGCCCCATTGCCTCGGTGCCCTTACGGTACCATTCTGCGGCGCCTTTTTCTCGCTCATTCATGCTGTCACTGCCTGATCTGGTTGCGAACTCTGGAATCAATGCGGGTGCTGCGCTGCAGCTGGGGCAACAGCGACGTGGAACAGCAGACACTGGTGCTGCCGATGGAACAGGAAAATGTCCGGCGACCACATCGAAGTCAGGCAGAACTTTAGCACAGGACCGCTGGAAACTCCACTTCCGCACTGAATCCGGCCGCTGCAGGAATATCGGCAGCGAGGATGGTAAGATCTGCAGCCAAAGAAGCTGAGAATCCTGCGGAAAGCAGGTTCAGCGGACGGGAGAAACAGGTGGAAGTCCGGCTGCCGTCCGACCACAGAGAAAAGAGATTCAGCCGACGAGTGTCTGCAGTCGCCGCAATTGTATCCGGGGACAGCTGGCAAGGCCGGCTGGTGGCAGGTGCAGACGTGGCAGCCATGCCGCAGCAGGGATCTGCCAGGAGCTGCAAATACGTAGTGAAGAAAGAAAGAGACCGCAATGCGACGCCTGATGGTGCTCAATTGTGTCGGACTGACTCCGTCCATGATCGGCGAACAGACTCCGCACCTGCGTGAACTCGCGGGGCGAGGGTTTTCGCGGCCACTGCAGACGGTGCTGCCTGCGGTTACATGTTCAGTGCAGGCCTCGATGCTGACAGGACTCATGCCAGCGGAGCATGGGATCGTGGCCAATGGATGGTACTTTCGTGAATTGAGTGAGGTGATGTTCTGGAAGCAGAGCAATCACCTGATCGAGGGCGAGAAGGTGTATCAGACCGCGCGGCAGCAGTTTGGCGAAACTCACCGCACTGCCAAAATGTTCTGGTGGTACAACATGTATTCCGCCGCGGAATGGTCTGTCACGCCGCGACCGTCCTACCCGGCAGACGGACGCAAGCTGCCGGATCTGTACAGTGATCCGCCGGAGCTGCGGGATGTGCTGCAGCAGCAGCTGGGGACGTTCCCGTTATTCAATTTCTGGGGGCCGACCGCAGACATTCGCAGTACGCGCTGGATCGCAGCAGCTTCCTGTGAGGTGTGGAAGCGATACCAGCCTGCACTGATGCTGGTGTACCTGCCGCACCTGGATTACAACCTGCAGCGGCTTGGCCCGGAAGATCCTGCAGTGCAGCAGGATATTCGTGATCTGGATGAACAGGCCGGTCGGCTCATTCAGCTGGCTGCCGAAACCGGTGCAGAGGTGCTGGTGGTTTCGGAATACGGGATTTCTCAGGTAGCCCGACCCGTGCATCTGAACCGACATCTGCGGGAAGCGGGATTGTTA
>JALRDR010000953.1 GCA_023262145.1 Planctomycetaceae bacterium
GAGGTGTTTTATTTCTTATTATTTGTCCATAAGAGTAAAAGTCATATCTATTGTTTGTAGTATTGATTACTTTTTGATTGGTGTCTGGGGCGGACCGCGTCGCGAGTATGCGGCGATCAAGTTTTTCCTGTACACGCTCGCTGGTAGTGTGCTGATGCTCATCGCAATGCTGATGTTCTACTTCGTCAGCGGCGGTTCAGTGGACAGCTTCAACCTGGTTGCTCTTGCCCAGCGGGCATCGCAGGGCTCGCTGATGTCGCCGGAAATGCAGATTACGGCATTCATCCTGCTGTTCATCGGTTTTGCCATCAAACTTCCGGCATTTCCTGTCCACACGTGGCTCCCTGACGCTCACGTGGAAGCTCCCACACCAATCAGTATGATTCTGGCGGGCGTACTGCTGAAAATGGGCGGCTATGGAATCATCCGAATTGCGTTCCCGCTGTGCCCTTATGGTGCTCAGTACTGTGCGTGGGCGATGGTTGCCATCGGTGTCGTCAGTATTATCTACGGCGCGTTTGCAGCACTCGCTCAGACCGACTTCAAACGACTGGTTGCATACAGCTCCGTCAGTCACATGGGCTATGTGCTCCTGGGACTCGCGATCTGGAAGATCAATGAAACTACCGGCGAGACCCTCAATTCTGATTACTGGCAGATGGGTCTGAACGGGGCGATGTTCCAGATGATTGCTCATGGAGTATCATCCACCGGTATGTTCTTCATGGTGGGTGTCATTTACGACCGCGTGCATCATCGCGATCTGAATAAGTTTGGCGGTCTGATGGGCCTGATGCCGCTCTACAGCGGGATGGCTGCCGGTCTCTTCTTCGCCGGCCTCGGACTTCCGGGCCTGTGCGGGTTCATCGGGGAAGTGTTCGTTGTGATCAGCACCTGGAGCTTCAGCCCGCCACTGGCGGTTCTGGCTGCGTCAGGAGTGATTCTGACCGCGGGCTACATTCTTTGGGCACTGCAGCGTGTTTATCTCGGCGCTGAGTACAGGGGTCCACACAAAGAGGATATCACGCCCAGTAACGGACGTGAGAATGCGGTTGCGGCAATCCTGATGGTTCTGGCGGTGATCCTGGGAGTTTACCCGGCAGTGCTGTTTGACGTGATGGAGCCATCCATTCGAGCGATGGCGGAAGCCTCCGCTGAGGGTTGCCAGAATGCTATCTTCCAGCTCGGTGAAGCCCAGGCCTCTCTTGCTCGCTGAGCATCAACGGCTGCTGATCTGTTGCGATTTCGATTTCTCTGACTTCTGTCGGTAAGTGCTGCAATGCTGTTTTCCCAGCTGATCACCAAACTCATCCAGGACACAACAGAAAAGTCCCTGCCACTTTTTGGTGTGGAACTCTGTCTGTGTGTCACGATCGTGCTTATGCTGCTCGTGCGGCTTTTCAGCGCTGATCGTCTGCTGCCCGCATGCATCACCGCCGTTGTTGGCGCTGCTGCCGCCCTGACCTGTTCCTGGATGCAATACCGCGAACTTTTTACGCAATCCACTCCGCTCTCAACCGAGCTGTTTACGGGATTGCTGATTCATGACAACTTCACTGTCTACTTCAGAGCATTTCTGAGTCTGTTCCTGCTGCTCACTGTTGCACTCACCAGCCTCACAGGGATCCCGGATGAGGAAGACGGTCCGGATTTTTACTCACTGCTCTTCGGTGCGACCCTCGGAATGATGCTGATGGCGTCAGCAAACAGCCTGTTGATGCTTTTTATCGCAGTAGAGATGGCAAGTGTTCCCAGCTATGCCATGGTTGCTTTCCTCAAAGGTCGCAAGTCTGCCAGTGAGGGAGCCCTCAAGTACGTCGTCTATGGGGCTGGTGCAGCCGGGGTTATGCTCTATGGAATCAGCCTGGTGGCGGGTACGCTTGGTACAGCGGATCTGGCCCTGCTCGGAGAGCGGCTTTCAGCGGTCGCGGCAGATGGTGGCGGAGGTCTGGCCGATCCCGAGATTCGCACTGTCGCACTTGGTCTGCTGATGATCCTGGCTGGGCTGGGTTTCAAGCTGTCTCTGGTGCCCTTTCACTTCTGGTGCCCGGATGCATTTGAAGGTGCCTCAGCGGAAGTCGCAGGATTCCTGTCAATTGCATCCAAAGCTGGTGCCTTCGCATTACTGGTTCGGCTTTGCGTTGCCCTTGCCGATTCACAGGGTGCTGAATCGCTGCTGGTTGCATTTGGCGTTGGACTGGGCGTGGTTTCCATTCTCACGATGACTCTTGGCAATCTCGCCGCCTACGGACAGAACAATCTGAAGCGACTGCTGGCGTATTCCACGATTGCTCACGCCGGCTACATGGTGATGGCTGTTTCTGCCATGCTGATCATGCTCAGCGGATCTTCCGGTACCGGAACGTCAGCCAGCGTTGCCAGTGCGATGGAAGGGCTGTTGTACTATCTGTTTGTCTATCTGTTCATGAACCTTGGTGCCTTCGCCGTCATCGCACTTGTCCGTAACCACACATTCGGCGAGTCAATCGACGATGTACGTGGACTGATCAGTCAGTCACCAACCCTCTGCATTGTCATGTTGATCTGCTTCTTCAGCCTGGTCGGGCTGCCTCCTTTTGGCGGTTTCATCGGCAAGTTCTTCATTTTTGCGGCCGTCTACAATGCTGGCGGTGCTAACAGCTTTATGTACGTACTTCTGGCGTTTGGCTGCCTGAACACGGTATTCAGCCTGTTTTATTATCTCCGCGTGCTGAAGACGATGTTCCTCGAGACACGCGAAGAAACCGCTCCGCCGGTGCCGGTTCGATTTGCTTCGTGGGAATCAGCCTTCGTGCTGACACTGGCTGGGTTTGTTCTCCTGCTTGGGGTCGCCCCCCACGTAATGAGCACCACCGCCAATTCAGCGGCTCAGGCCCTCGCTGTCCTGCAGTAAGACTCAATAGCCTGTTGTTTGCGGTCGCGGAAAACGCAACCAGAATTCTGTCCACCCTGGATTTGCCGAAGACTCGGCAATTCTGACCTGCCTGAACTTTTCGGATCCTGTCATGGCGTGTGACGCGACAAACCAGCAACTGAATGGAATCCTGATTCAGCTTTCCAGAAGTATCCTGCAGTATCTCTCTGAAGCTTCTCCGTGGGTGCGGTCTGATTCCGACGAATCGGGTCGACTTGTCAATTCAGCGGCGGCAGCGCAGCGTGACAATGTCGGAACGATCGCTCGTTTTCTGAACAGCCGAGAACACTTCATCGACTTCGGAAGTTTCCCGACGGAATACACAGATCTGCAGTTCCTTGCTCTCGATTCCATGCTGAGCAGCATTCTGAACGGCCAGCGACAGATCTGCCTTTCTCTCGAAGAAACAGCCACAGCAGTCGACCAGAAAGATAGTGCCGCGATTGAACTTCTTGCAGGAGTTCTGGCCAGCGAAAAACAACTCCTGCAAACGCTTGCAGACGCAGCAGGGTCAGACGCCTGACCGCATCAGGTTCGATTACCTGCGAACTGCGACGTGCATCTGCTGCTGGCAGTCCGGGATCTGCAGCCGCAATCACCCAGGTGTAGCTGCAGTTTCATGTTAATTCTGACGACGCTGTTTTTGCTTCCTGTTCGCGAATCGCTCAGCCAACGCCAAAGCGACGAACGGGTGCGCATCTGCTACTTCGACCGAAACGCTGGACTTCTGATCGCCAGCAGTACCAGCTTTTTCATGGGGAATTGTTCATCCCGCATTTCCGCAATTCGTTCGCGAATCCACTCCTGCTCCGGCCACGACAGCTCTCTTCCGGCGGCATAAGTCGTCAGGTGACGCACAAAGCTGAACGCGATCTGTTCCAGACGATCCTCAATGAGGTACTGCCGAAACGCATCAAACCCGGGAACTGCAGTCCCGTCCGGGAGCACTGAACCGGAATCTGTCTGCTGTGGCGCTGGCAGTCCTGCTGCATCGAAAGCTTCGAAAGGGAATCCCCATGGGTCAATTCCCCCATGGCAGCCCGCACAGCCAGGCTGATCACGATGCAATGCAAGCTTCTGACGCATCGTCAGCTCACCGGCATTCTCCTGCAGCTGCGGTACATTCGGCGGTGGATCCTCTGGCGGCTCAGCAATGATTTTCCGCGCAAACCAGGCTCCCCGCCGAATTGGATGACTGTTTCGGCCGTCGGAGAGCCCTGCAAGAATTGCAGCCTGCGTCAACAGACCTCCGCGAACTCCCGTTGAATCCGGAACAGCAACAAAATGGAATCCTGTTCCCGGAGGAGCTTCGACGCCATAAAACGCTGCCGTCGTTTCATCAACGATCATGAACTCGGAATCCACAAGATTCGCCGCAGGCAGATCATTCCGGACGAGATGTTTCAGAAACTCCACGGGCTCCATTCGCAGCCGCATTCGAGTGTCTCGTGTGAGTCTGCGAAATCGATTCTGATCGACCTCCACTACATCAAAGCGGTGCAGGTCCAGCCACTCTGAGACGAACTGCTGAAAGAATTCAGCAGCACGCTGATCCTGCAGAAGTCGCATGGCTTCCTGCTCCAGTTGCGCCGTCAACATACCGGCACCGGCAACGTCCAGCAGACGCTCATCCGGCGGTCGATTCCAGAAGAAATAGGACAACTTCTGGGCCAGTTCGTGTTCTGTCAGTGGCTCTTCGGCTGGCCCGCTGCTTTCCTCAATCAGAAACAGAAACTGCGGAGACGTAAGTACGATCAGCATGGCTTCTCGCAGAGATTCGATAAACGAGGCTCCGCCCGCAGCCGCGTTTTCCCACACCTTCAACAATCCCTGCGTTTCCTGAACCGGCACCGGTCTCCTCCACGCCCGTTCGGCAAACTGCTGCAGTACCAACTTCGCATAACGTCGAGCGGCATCCTTTGCATCCGCTGTGCTTGCAGACTGCAACCGTAACGCCAGCTGCCGGTCAGCGTGCTGAGGCAGGAGGTCTTCCACACTCTGCGGTGGCCACTGCTCAAAGAATGGCCCCTGAAATGTCACGGACCGAACCTGAAGTCGCTGGCGACTATTCCCATCGGTGTATTCACTGCGGACACCAATCTCGCGGACTCCAGCCAGATAGTTTGGATTGCCAGGCTCAACATCCGGAGCCGGATAGTTGTTGATGGCATCTTCAAACTCGTAGTCCTGCCAGTCATTTGTCACCGCAACCGGCTCACCAACTCGTGCCAGAGTACTCCCGCAGTCCCTGCGGAGTCCGACATGCACCCCAAGCAGGGGAGCCCGCGATTGGAAATCATGATAGCTATGAACCATCTCGCTTTCGGAATCAAGGATGGTTGCAACAACGTTGCGAATACCCTCAGCGTGCTGGAATCTCCAATCAACTGAATGCTCTCCCGCTTCCAGTTCCATCACGACAAATCCACAGATGCGATTCATGCTGTCAGAAAGTGTATCGGATGGTCCATCGGCCAGCTTTCCGTCGACCGCTGCATGCAGACGATGTTCAGCGACCTGCAGCATCAATTCACCGTTTGTGGATTCTGCATCAAGAACAACATCGAACTGCACGAGCGAACGCTGCTGCAATTTCAGCACCGCAGCTTTTCCGCCACTTGTGCTGAGGGCAATCGATGATGCTGATGCCGCCACAGGGGCATCTGGTTCCAGCAGCATCTCGCTTGCGATGCTGCGTGCCCGCACGGTGACTCGAAAATTTCCATGGGCAGGCAGTTCCCGAAGCGAAATCTTGAAATTTGCCTGCGGACCATAGGTGCTGGAAACACCAAACAACTCGCTGCTGGGAATGGCAGGGCGGAGGAGCAGACCATCGGCAACGATCTCCCAGGCTCTGCCACGTGGATAGCCAGGCGTGCCACGGACACAGGCGAACACGTTATGATGGATTCCCTCGAAGTGTCTCCACTCCCTGATCGTGCCGTTACCGATATATCCCTCTATGAAATCAAACTTACGTTGTAATTCGAAAGGTACGAACGCATAGGGGAGGTCGGGTGACAATTCAGTGATGATGTAGTGCTGAGTTGGCAGCAGGTCACTGTTCGCCCCGAGGATCAGTTGCTCCGCAGATGGATCCGGGTTGATGTTTTCTCCCAGGTCAACACGAAACGACTGCACAACGGGCGGCTCGTCGAGGTCCGGCAATGCTTCCAGCAACGCCTCCGCGATCACTTCCAGCAGGGTCTCCACCTGCAGCGGCGCAATGGAGAGTGTCTCCGCCTGAGTAGTGAATCCATCTCGTGAAGGTGCATCAGGGCTCAGTTGTTTCGTGAAATCCTCCCGAAGTCCCAGCAGGTCAGTCAGGCTGTTTCGCAACTGGCGTCTTGTCAGCCTGCGTGCAATTCCATCGTAGGGCACGGGGCGCCGCGCTGCCTGATCCAGTTCGGCCTCCATCCAGTCCTGTAAACGCCGGCGGTCCTGTTCCTCCAGATGGTTCTCCTTCTGTGGGGGCATTCTTCTGCCGGCAACCAGCTTATGGGCGACTTTCAGCTGTCTGAGTTGCGCAGGGCTCAGAACGGGCCCCCAATTGTCCAGCCGCACACCACCGCTCATCTCATCAGAGTTATGGCAGCCGGCGCAATGCTCCTGCAGCAGTGGTCTGATCTCGCTGGAAAAATGATCCGTAGCTTCGTCCTGACCATGAACATCGCTGACATAATGAAATGCCAGCAGCAGGCTCAGCACTGCAGAAAGGAATGGCCGCTGTTCCTGCCGAGGGCGAACAATGGGGGCGACTGGCATTTTGCTTCTCTGGGGATGAACTGAGACAGAAAAGGCACTCTTCCGGTACCACTGGACTCCCGCAGGATAGCGGGAGCAGCCCGTGCCACCAACCTCTCGCGACTGGCCGAAGGAATACTCTGTCAGCCATCGGCAGGCGATTTTCGCACTCCACCACAGGCTGTAATGTGTGATGTGAGCCGCACTTCGTCATGACCCGTACAATCAGAAAATTTTGAGAAAACTAACTCAGATCGTCTTAGGTGTTCATGTGGATGCAGTCGTTCCTAAATATCATTC
>JALRDR010000633.1 GCA_023262145.1 Planctomycetaceae bacterium
TCCACTGTTCCCATTGTTCCGCCGAATGCCGCTTTGCCATCACTCACGTCCCGGAAAACCGGGAAGGATAACGACACCTGCAACATACGCTTTACCGGGCGCTTACTGACAGGGTGTGCATCGATACCCGACAGTGTGGCAGCAACGTTTGCCTGCTGACTGACGGCAAGCACTATCTGAGAAGGGGCGGGTAAAGGTCAGGCTTGGTGGATCGTTAGTCTGTTTTTATTGTCTGAAACGTGTGTTGCATTCCTGCAACATCGAAAGGCGAAAGGCTGTCGCGAGTCTTGTGGGAGGTGCTTCCGTGCTGGTTTCCCGGGAAAGTTCTCTGAGGACCAACCAGTATTGCCACTGGTGCTGCTCGATCGCCGGACCGTGCTGCAGTGCATTCAGGGAAGGCAATTGTGGGGTGCGGCAACGCAAGGTGACAATCGGCGGTCGGTAAGGTCGCAGAAGTCATGTCTTCGATGGATCGCGGTGAGGATGCTTTGGGGGGATGGCCGGAAAGACGATCAGGAGTCTCGATTCAGCGCGTCGTGCGTCCTGTCGGCACCGAAAGGAGGTTGCGAAAATCCGTAACACGCGATCTGGATTCTGTTTACGTCTCTGCCAGCAGACGATAACCCAGCCGCTCAATATGGATTGCCCCTGGATGAATGTGGCCCCCGGAGATGCGTACCATCGACATTCTTGAACTACTGGTGGCCGCGGATCAGATGTGGATGCCCGCATGCTATGCGTTCACTATGGATGGCGCCCGGGCGAGCGCACCCGACTGCGAGTATGAGAGTCGATGCTCCCCGGGCAGGACGACACGTCGGCGGGACCCGTAAAAGCGCTTCAGAACAGTTCCGCAAGCGGAGTGCCGCCCTGATCCACGATTCCGACATTGCGGCCGATGGGTGTGGGAACCTGACGGGTGTAGTCGATGTCGAGAGCCTGGCAGATGGTGGCCAGATAATTGCGAGCGGAGATGCTTCTGTCGATCACTTCAGATCCGGTGGCATCCGTGCTGCCGATCACCTGCCCGGTACGCAGCCCGCCTCCGGCCAGGATTGTGGTCCACGCCTTCGCAAAGTGATCACGTCCGCCAACATTATTGACGCGCGGGGTGCGGCCGAATTCGCCCATCAGAATGAGCAGAGTTTCATCCAGCAGCCCGCGTTCGCTCAGATCATCCAGCAGAGTGGAAACGGCGTGGTCAACAGCCGGCATCAGGTCTCGCGCTTCAGCAACGACTTTGGCTTCGTGTGTGTCCCAGTTGCCCTGATAAACCTCCACAAATCGAACTCCGGATTCGATAAGCCGTCGAGCCAGCAGGCAGCCTTGTCCGAAGGAATGTCGACCATAGCGTTCGTGCTGCCGCTCAGATTCTCGCGTGAGGTCGAAGGCTGCTGCTGCGTCTGCGGTCATGAGCCGCGCGGCTCGTTCCTGCACAGCCCGATGCCCCTCGACGACAGGGCGGGATGACTGCTGAGCGTATTCGGCGTTGATCTCCCGCAGCACTTCCATGCGGCGGCTGAAGGGAGCGGCTGCAACCGCTGGAGTCACATGGGCGAGTGGCTGCCGGGGATCGTAATGCACAAGTGCGGCATGACGCGGTCCACGATAACCGCAGTCGGTAACGAAATCGTACTTGCCGAGTGGTACTCCGGTGGCCACGAAATTCGGCAGGATCGAATCATGCTGTCCCAGTTCTGCGGAAACGAGTGCACCCAGTGTGGGATAGTTGAGCCCTCCCTGACCCGGTCGAAATCCGGTGTGCATGTAGATTCTTGCTCGACCGTGGTCGGCTTCTTCAGTGCACATCCCTCGGAGAATGGCCAGCTGATCTGCACGGGCGGCCAGCTTGCCCCAGCGTTCTGAAAAATATACCCCGGAAAGCTTTGTGCTGATGGCTGAGAATTCTCCGGAGATCTGACTGCCTGCTTCCGGTTTGGGGTCAAAGGAATCCGTCTGACTCTGGCCGCCATCCATCCAGAGCAGCAGGCATCGCTTTGCTGATGAAAGTTCTTTGGCCGGGGAGCGTGCCGTGACGATTGTGGACGAGGCGGCAGTGGACATTGCCGCTGATGTAAGCTGGAACATTTTGCGGCGATTGATGGAGACCGAAAGACGCGTCGGTTGCATGCTGAGAAACTCCTGCGGCCTGCGCTTTTGCGACAAGGCTGGATCAGTCAATCACAAGAAACTCGCTGCTGTTCAGCAGTGCCCAGAATACATCTGCGTAGCCCTCCACGGATTCCGTATCCTGTCCAATGAGTCGCAGCATGCGTTGCTGCTCAGACTCCGTGGCTGAACGCGAATACGCAATCCGATATAGTATGTCGATGCGTTTCTGAGGGTCCGGTTGCAGTCGCAGCAGGTCTGGCAGAAAGGAAACCTGACCGGTCAGATTCTGGTCGTTCATCAGTCTGAGCAATTGTGGGATGCCGTAGCTGAACACGTCACCGGTATTATCCAGTGAGCCGCGGCCAAAGAAGCGGATGAATGTATCTCGTGGCTCCAGTTCAACAGCTGAACCGGGTTTTCCGGGTTTTCCCGACGGCCTGCTGCCGGTTGAGTCCACCGCGGTGATGACAGGATTGATTGCGATGGAGAGGGAATCGTAGAGCACGTCCGGAGTCATCGCTCGCGATATGTGCTGGTTGAAATAAGCCGCATCCTGCATTTCCGCAGACGCAGGTGCTCCCGCCAGCTGGTAAGGCCGACTGAGCACGATGCAGCGCAGTATGTGTCTGATGTCATAGTCCGAAGCAATGAACTCATCGGCCAGCAGCTGCAGCAGCTGCGGATGCAACGATTCATTTCCGTCTCGCTGGTCGTCGAGCGGTTCAACAAGTCCCCGACCCATGCAGTGTGCCCAGAGACGATTGACCATAGCTTTGGCGAAGTAGGGGTTACTGTCGGCGACAATCCATGCAGCAAGTTGATCTCGCAGTGGATCTGAAACGCGCGGTGCCTGGTCGCTTCCGAGCAGTTTTGCGGCAACGAACTGTCCTGAAGCCTGGCCGGAGCCATCAGGAATGCTGATCGAGGCGGACTTCCAGCGACTGCCATCGACGCTGGCTTCCGTGAGGGTGAAATCTCCTTTGGAGACTTTGCGGGTGCGTCCGAAATATGCGGCCAGCCCCCAGAAATCCTGCTGAGTCCATTCGGCGAACGGATGATTGTGGCACTCGGCACAACCAATCTGCACGCCCAGAAACACTCGGCCTGCAGAGGCGGCCAGCAGTGCCGGTTGCGGCTCTGCAAGGTCACTGTTGGCGGCAAAGAATGTGCCCCGCGGGTCGCGTGTGAAATCGACTTCGACGGTCAGCAGTTCGTGGACAAGTTCGTTCCATGGTCGTCCGGCAGCAAACTGATCAGCCAGCCATGGAGTAACACGGTCGACGGAAGACTTGGTTGTACTCAAATCCGGCGGCTGAATGAGTCGTCTCCAGCAGCGAGCAAGATGCTCGGCATAGGCGCGGCTGCTCAGCAGAGAATCGACCCACTGCATTCGCCAGTCAGCAGATCTGTTCAGTGCACTCGATTCATGGTGGTCGGGAAGCTGCGTGAGTGCTGGAATGCGTCCGGTCAGATCGAGTGCCGAGCGGCGAAGGAAGGTGGCGTCGTCGCAACGATCTGCGGGGGCAAGCTGCGCCTGTTCCAGACGCCGTGACCATTCCCGATTGATGGCATTCACAACGGGGGTCACGTCGCGTGTGGGTACCCACGATGCTTTTCCCGTTCCCTTGACCGGCGATTGTGCATCGGCCACTGATGGCAACAGGACCGCCATGAGCAGTAACAACGGGATCGTCTGCGGAAAGCGGCGCATCAGAACCTCAGATTCTACGGAGGTGGAATCCAGCAGAATCAAATTCTATCGCGACGGAGCGACTTTCACCAGAGTCTTCAGGAGCAGACGGGATTCAGGAGGGCGCAGAATTACGGCGGGAGCAACAATTCTGAATCGTGTCCTGACAGAACAGGCCACCGCTGCAGAACAGGCCGTCGGTGGCAACTGTTGCCGCCATGCGCAAACTGTGAATCACCCTGAACACAACGCAGCAGGGTCAGCAATTGTGGCGAGACCGGACGCATGCGCCTGTCTGAGCGAACGACTGCTGATGGCTTTCTGAAAAGCCCGCAAATCATGGCCCCCTGAAATCCCTGCCCCCAAATTCTGCTTGTTTCCCGATGAGAGGCTGTCGGCCCCGACCGGGTTCTGCCGGGTCATTTCATGTGCAACCCTGTTGCTGAATCTGGTTTCTGATGGTTAGGATTGAACGTGTAAATCGGTTCAGCGACACAATCGATTCGGGAGCGGGCAGTTGCCATTGTTTTTCGAGATTGTTGCCATATTTGCCGGATTCATGGGGATGGCGATTGGAACCCCCGTTGGTGTGATTGTTGGCTGGCATCGCCAGCAGATTGGAAGATCCACGTTGCGGGGAGCGATCGGCGGCTTCATTGGCGGCTTTCTGTTCTTCGTTGTCGCTGGTATTTTCGTTTACACTTTGCTGCCGCAGAGAACAGTTCACACCGAATGGGGCACGCGTTCCTTGCCCGGAATCTCGGAAGAAGCACTGCTTCCTTTCTTCTGGGGAGCGACAATCGTGGGTGCGCTTGGTGGCAGCCTCCTGACAACGATTTCAACGAGGATTCGTAACGATCATTGCACCCCGTCGGATGCTGAAGCGATTCACCACGGCGAGTGATTTCCTCCCCGGTCACCGTCACACTTCGGGTATATTGCGGCATTACTGTGGCCTCGCCGCAGCATCGATCATTGGTCCCGAAAAGACCCTCGCCAAAAGCGAATTCTCCGGTCACTGCAGAACGAGTCGTTCGTTGCTGAGTGGGACAGGTTACTGTGCCTGTCTGGTTCATTGTCGGCGGTGATTTGTGAGTCGGCCCGGCGGTGGGGAGGCTGTTCGACTGAAACGGCACTGCTGGCGAGGGGCTTTGGGTTATCTGCCAGTGTCCACACAGAATGCTGCAGTGGCAGCATGTGAACAAAGGAAATCGGGCATCTGCAACAAACTCCGGAACAGTCTCGATTATGCCCCGGCCGATTTGATAGACTACAGCGTTGTCACCGAGCCGTTTCCGCGATAGACGAGGCCCGAGCATGACCCCGAGAACAGAAACGAACTGGATTCATCCCCGGGTTGGTCGCCGCACAGCCGTGCAGGCAGGTTCGATCGGTCTGCTCGGACTGGGCAGTAATCATCTGCAGGCGCTGCAGGCTGCGAATGTTCCGGCCGGTGCGACCGCACCCATGGCGCGCAGCTGCATTTATATTTTTCTTTCTGGCGGACTGTCGCAGCATGAGAGCTTTGATCTGAAGCCGGAGGCTCCTGCTGAGATCCGCGGAGAGTTTCAGCCGATTGCTACGGCCAGTCCGGGTGTGGAGATCTGCGAACATCTGCCCCAGCTGGCTCAGCGCAGCAAGGACTGGTCGATCGTGCGGTCACTGACGCACCCCACGAATTCACACACCATCGGCCACTTCTATATGCTCACCGGGCGTTCCACGAATCCACAGGGATTCAAGGGCGACCGAGTTGCTCGACCGACCGACTGGCCATCGATCGCGTCGGTGGCGGGTGATGCGGTTCACAGTCCGGGCAACAATCTGCCGCCGTCGATTGTCCTGCCGGAGCGACTTGTGCACTGGTCGGGTGGCGTGATCCCGGGCGCCTACGGTGGGTTGATGGGTGCGGGGCGTGATCCGTATTTCATTGAAGCTTCACCGTATGGCGATCCGATGTGGCGGGGCGCTTATCCGGAATATACGTTTCCGAATCAGAGCAGGAAACCGCCAGTGGCTGCGG
>JALRDR010000700.1 GCA_023262145.1 Planctomycetaceae bacterium
GCCACCGACGCATCCGGAGCTGCTTGATTGGCTGGCGACGGCGTTCGTCAGGAACGGCTGGTCCATCAAGGATCTGCATCGGGCGATTGTGACGTCGCAATCGTATCGGCGTGGCAGCAATTCATTGCAGCAGATGCGTCATGCGGATGGGGTGGGAGGGTTGCGAGCGTCCGGGGCTGAGAGTGCGAGTGCGGCTGCTGATGGTCTGCGAGCGATGCAGCATGCTGCCGAAATTGATCCGCAGAATCAGTTGCTTTGGCGGCAGAACGTGCGTCGCGTGAACGCGGAGATGCTGCGGGACAGCATGCTGGCGGTTTCGGGCCTTCTTCGCGACCGTGATGGAGGTAAGCCAGTTTGGCCGGAGGTGCCTGATGAACTGCTGCAGGCGCAGCCGGCCATCCTGGAGGCGCTTGAGGGGAAGGATGGGGGCAGACAGCAGGGCTGGTATACGGATGATGTGGAAGCGACGGATGTGCGCAGTCTGTATCTGGTGCGAAAACGATGTCTGCCGATTCCCTTCTTACAGGCGTTCGATCTGCCGGATACAACGGTGTCGTGTGCTCGAAGAGACAGGACTGTGGTGGCGCCGCAGGCTCTAATGCTGCTGAACAGCCCGGCTGTTCTGCGTTATGCCGAAGCGTTTGCTGAACGCATCTGTCGAGAATGTGAGCTGACGGAGTCCTTTGAGCAGCAGTTGCAGGAGCCGTCGCTGGTGATTCGCACGGTGTTTCAGCTGGCTCTCGAACGAGATCCGGAACCGGAAGAGCTGCTGCTTGCCAGCGAGCTGCTGATTCGACATCAGCAGCAGCACCAACTGCAGGATGCGAGTGTGGATGCGGGTCGACTGGCATTGATCGATCTGTGCCGAGCCATGTTCAACCTGAATGAATTCCTTTATCTCGACTGACAGCCATGGATCAGATTGCAAGACGTAACTTCTTCGATCGTGCCGGGGCCGGATTTGCCGGGGTGGCTCTGAATGCGCTGCTGGCAGATGAACTGCGTGCGGAGGCGGGAGCTGTCGGTGAGGTTGATCCACTGCGTCCACTCGCGGAGCGTCTGCCGCAGCTGGCACCGCGAGCGAAGCAGGTGATCTTTCTGTTTCAGTATGGCGGACCATCAACATTCGATCTGCTGGATTACAAGCCGGAGTTGATTCGATTGTCGGGGCAGCCGGTGCCGCAGAGTTTCAAGGCTCAGCAGGATGAGGTAGGGGGCGTCTTCAATCACTGTCATGACGAACTGATGGCGGGTCCCTGGCGATGGGGGCAGCATGGCCAGTGCGGGCACTGGTTTTCGGATCTGCTGCCGCACACTGCTCAGCACGCCGATGAACTCTGCATTGTGCGATCGATGTTCAGTGACAGTTCCAATCATGCTCCTGCGACGTACCTGATGAATACGGGAGCGATACTGGGGGGACGGCCCAGTCTGGGATCATGGGTGACCTACGGGCTGGGGTCTGCGAATCAGAATTTGCCGGGATATGTGCTGTTGTATCAGGTGGGCGGACTTGGTGGTTCCGCGAACTGGAGTAATGCATTTCTGCCGGCGGCGTATCAGGGCACGCAGTTTCGTTACGAGGGAGCCCCGGTGCTGAACCTGTCCCCGCCGCAGCGACTGGCAGGAGTACAGCGATCCACACTGAATTTTGCGCAAGCGCTGAATCGTCGGCATGCGGAGCAGCGGGCGATTGTGCCTGATCTGCAGGGGCGGATTGCTTCGTATGAGCTGGCATATCGGATGCAGGCTGAGGCGCTGGATATTGGCGAGTTATCACAGGAGACGCGGGAAACTCAGGAGGCGTATGCGATTCACGACAGTAACTCGGCAAGGGCTCGTTACGGGCGCATGTGTCTGTTGTCACGTCGGCTGATCGAGCAGGGTGTGCGGTTTGTGCAGAGCTACAATGCGGTCGATAAGCTGGGCTGGGACGGGCATGACAACCATGTTGAATATCATCGCCGCAATGCTGCGCAGACCGATCAGCCTGTTGCGGCACTGCTCCGTGACTTGAAACAGCGGGGACTGCTGGAGACGACGCTGGTGATCTGGGCCGGTGAATTCGGGCGGACTCCGATGCGGCAGGGGGCAAGTGGTCGCAACCATAATCCATACGGCTTCAACATCTGGATGGCAGGTGGTGGAGTGAACGCGGGAGCATCGGTCGGTGCGACTGATGAGATCGGACTGCGAGCGATGGACCAGCCGCAACCGGTAAAAAATCTGCACGCCACTATTCTGACAGCACTGGGGATTTCCCCGGATGAGTTGTACTTTGATCATCAGGGCCGTCAGGAGCGACTGACCGGGGTTGCTCAAAGCTGGAAACTGATCCCCGGCGTGCTGGGGTGATGTGGGGCTGCGGAGCAGCAGGTGGGCAGTATGCGACTGTCACCTTTTGCCTGGACACCGGGTGCCGCGGGTTCTTGCTGGCGACCCGCATCTGTTGCGACCGGCCAGAATGCCGGACTATCGCAGTGGTCCACCTTGAAACAGCAGTCCTGCGTGGATCTGCCGTCGCGAAGGCTGTCGTAGCCGGTGGACGCCTGCGCAAGGATCATTGCCGAAGAATCCGCGTTGTCACCAGATTACCTGATCGGAATTTGGGACCTCCTCATTGTAATCAGAGGTTGTTGCGTGATGCGCAGACCAGAGCGACTGAAGTGTTCTCTTAGTGTGGAGTGATTATGAAGGATTTGCCGATTACCTGCGGAAAGGGGAGCGCAAATGGGCGTGACTCCGATCGAAGACGCGCAGCTGTAGACGGTCTCACCGATGCGATCACTCCTGAGAATACTGACGTTTGTCGGCCTTGCCTCCATCAGTTTCGGTAACGACGGACGGGCTGTGGATGAAGATCCTCCTGCTCCTGGCTGGGACGCAGCAGTTTCGACAACTGGTTATCCGAATGAAGGCTGCAACACAACGGATGGCTGCGTTGAGGGCAATACGAACGCAGGTTTTGCTCGGCTGTTTGAGCAGACTGAGGATCGTTGGGTGCAATTCGGGGGCAGCTACCGCTTTCGTTACCATGATGAAAATAACATGCGTTCCTTCGGGCTGACCGGGCGGGATGACACGTTTCAGTTACATCAGACGCGGATCTGGATGGATGCGAAGCTAAACGAGACGCTGACGATTCACGGAGAGATTATGGATGCTGCCAGCTTTGGCGAAGCATGGCCTTCCCGCGGCGGGGAAGTGAATCGCACCGATTTGTATCAACTGTATGCAGACATCACCGTACCGGAAACGGATGGCTCGCTGACGGCTCGACTCGGTCGCCAGGAGCTGCGGTTTGGCTCCGATCGACTGATCATGGCTCCGATCTGGGCTAACCGTCGCCGAAACCACGATGGTGCCAGGCTCATGTGGGAGAGCGAGGACTGGACGGTTGATGCATTCTGGGTGCGACCGGTCATCCGTGATGCAACGAACTTCGATTCGTTTGATAACGCAGATCTGAGTCAGCAGTTGTACGGCGTTTTTGCAACGCGGACCGCATCTGAGCAGGCGAAGCAGGATCTGTACTGGCTGGCTTATGACGGTGAAGGCGGATCCAGCCCGGACATCGCTGGCGTCAGATACGACACAATCGGATCTCGACATTACGGTGGCACGCCGGAATTGTCTTATGAACTGGAGGGGGCGTACCAGTTTGGAGTCAACTCGGATGATTCCATGCATTCTGCGGGATTCGTGACAGGCGGACTTGGGAGGACCTTCGAGGGTGTTGCATGGAATCCGGATCTATGGGTGTTCTACGACTGGGCATCAGGTTCTGACACGACAGGGAACGGTTTTCACAGCTATCTTCCACGGGCACATTACTACCTCGGGAATATGGACCTGTTTGGGCGTCGTAACCTGCAGGATGCCAGCGTGCGACTGACCACAAAGCCGTTGGAGCGGGTGACATTCGTGATGTGGTACCACTACTTCATGCTGGCCAATGGAAATGATGTTCCATACAACCTGAATATGCGTCCGTTTGCCGGTCTTCCTGCAGGTTCCGCAGGAAGTAAAGACCTTGGTCACGAGCTTGACTTTACTGTGACGTGGCAGGTGACAGAGCAGACTCAGTTGCTACTGGGTTACAACTATTTCTGGGCGGGGCGATTCTACGACACCACGCCGGGTGTGCCGTCCAATGCGGATGGAGACTTCTTGTACGGGCATGTGCTGGTGGAATTCTGAAGTCGACTTTCTGGGTCGCCTTGTCTGCGAAGGCCGCACTTCACGAGCGGCATTTGTGGGAATCCGGTGGACAGAAACTCACGGGCTGCCGTCGCGCGAAATCGGATTTGTGCCGTTTGAGGTCAGTTGTGCCGCTGGTTATTGGTGGCACTGGAGCACGATGCGGCGATCGATGTGGGTGGCACTGGAGCACCAAACCCGGATGTGTCGCTCGTTGAGGCAAACACTGAAACGGTGAAACTCGAATACTGGTCCAGCGGCCGCAGGTTTCTTTTTTGCAACATCAGCGGCAGGCAGTGAACCCGGCTGGACCGCACTCCCGGGTGCCCGGCGCGGTGCACCACCTCCGGTCACCGTAACGCGGTGGGTGGCACCTTGTAACGCGGTGGGTGGCACCTTGACGGGGCATTGTCAGGGTTCGGAACACGGACGGTACCAGTCCGGTGGGTGGCACCGTGGTGTCGGAAAAAGGACAGGCATTGTAGCCTTTGGCTGGCCTGGTAAAGTGGTCGGGCTCAGTAAGCCGTTGGGCGCTGTAAGCCGTTGGTTGGCAACATATTGCCACTCCTGGCTCCGGTGGGTGTCGCCGTGGTGTCGGGCGTAACCCGGAGGGATACGAATCCGGTGGGTGGCACCGCGGTACGAGTCTCGGTGGGGTGGAGTCCGGTGGGTGGCACCGCGACGGAGCACTCGTCCTTGCTGAGGCTGCAACGGTGAGACTCGAATACTGGTCCAGCAACCGCAGGTTGCTTTTTTGCAACATCAGCGGCAGGTAGTGAACCCGGCTGGACCGCACTCCCGGGTGCCCGGCGCGGTGCACTAACTCCAGTCCCCGTTACCCGTTGTGTGGGACAGTTGTGGTGGGTGGCACCGTGGTACCGGTGGCACCGTGGTACCGGGAATGGTCAGGTGGCGGGGGACTCAAGTTTGGTGGGTGGCACCGTGGTGCGGCTCCAAAAGCCGTTGTTTGGCTCGGTGGGACGGCTCTGGAGAACTTCTGGCCCGCAGTTGTGGCCGGTTCAGGGCGATGCATCTGTTGGGAGTTTCCCCTGGTCGTTGCGTTCACCCCAGCGCCATCGTGGCGGCTCTCCCTTGATCCAGCAGATCGTGACCAGTGCGATCGTGGCCACCGGAACAATGATGGCGAAGATGACAGCGCCGGAGGGCCTTTGCAGCAGCGGTATACTCCCCGTGATACTGGCGACGTAAATGAGCATCACCAACCAGCCCTGCCACGTGACAGGAAGTCCCCAGCCCCAACCATAGCGTTTCGCAGGGAACCAGTAATCGGTTGTTTTCTGCTGTGGCACCGCGAAGAGCTTTCGTTGGGAGTGAGGGCCTGCAGGAGCATGTTTGCACCAGGTGTCGGCTGACCGGGATGCGTGCTTCAGGAAGGATACCAGCGATCAGTCGGAGAACTGGCTGCATTAATGGTTCTGGCGAGAAATTGTCATTGCTCTTTGTTTCGCGAAGGATCAATAGTTTGTCAACGACTGTCGGCATTGCGTGTCCGTGGCTGCTCAATGCAACTTTTGAGACGCAATGCCGTCGTGGTGTTCTCTGCAGCAGGATCACGTCAGTCCGTGATCCTGCTGCCGTAAGAATACGTCGTTCGTGTGGTCTGAGATGAATTGTTTTTGATCTGCGTGTTCCTGAGGATGGCGCTGATGGGAACCTGGGGACCGGGGTTGTATGCCAATGATTTTGCAGAGGACTTTCAGGCTGCGATTCGTGCGGTGCTGCGTTTACCGATGGATCCTGATCAACTGGTTGAACTGCTGCGAACCACATACGCTGACGTGGCTGATAACCCTGATGACGAAGATCACACGACGTTCTGGCTGGTGCTGGCCGACAAGTTTCACAGGCAGGGCCTTGAATCTGCGGATCTCTACAGCCGGGCCGACTCAATCATGGCGAATGGTGACGATCTGAAGATGCTGGCGGCGTCTGGAATGTATGAATCGGATCTGCGGAAGCGGCAGAAAAATCTGGCAACACTGCAGGCCCAGTTGTCCCAGCCGGTGGCAGGTAAGGTACGCAGGACACTGCAGGGGCCCAAGCCATTCCTGATGAATCCAGGAGATCTGCTGGTGTATCCAGTCTGCAGCGACGGAGAACACCCGAATCCGTACATGTCTCAGCAGATGCTGGAAGACCATTGGAAGCATGCTGGCTGGGGAGCGATGATTATTTTGGAGTGTGGACAAGCGTTTGATTATCTGACATGGTAGCGCCCGGTGGTGCTGATGGATGCCCGGGCTGTTTCCGCAAAGCCGAACCTGGAATCCCTGCTGGCAGAAAATCAATGGCGAATGGGGCTGCCGGGAACTTGCTCGAAGTCACACTTCAGGAAGATGCAGCTGAATTTTGTCGAGCGTTTGGAATTAGCGTCTGCAAAATCTGAAGAACTTCCTGCCGGACTGGAGGACGGGAATGAATGCGTGATCAATGATATTTCCATTGCCAGCTCAGTTACGAATGGAGAGCCCCGGCACCAGAGCGCCGTGAAGGGGCTGACTCCGCTACGGAATTGACAATCCATCACAGTCGCGGCGGCACTCCCGCTTCGCCACATCAACCGAGCTGACATGACTCCTCAGCCCGACAGGCAGTGCAGCAGCCGGAACTGATCCGTGCAGTTCAGGATCGGAGCAGCCCGCTGTCCCGCAGCCACTCGACTAAGCGCGCCGGCCAGTCACCCGCAGCAGTGCTGGTTCCCTCACGGTAGCCGAATCCATGTCCGGCGTTGGAATAAATGTGCAGTTCGCAGGGGACCTTTGCGGCGCGGTATTTCAGATACAGTTCCGCCATACCAATCGCGATATCATCGCGGTCATTCTGGCCCAGCGCGATAAATGCCGGCGGCATCCCTTCTCGCACTGTAAAACGGGCAGAACTGCCGGGATAGATAAGTACCTGGAAATCCGGACGGGCACTGACGTGGTCCGTCTGATCGCCACCGACGGTCTGGCCGTCCTGAGCATCCATGGCAGCGAGTGCTGCCAGTTCACCCCCGGCTGAGAAGCCAAGAATACCAATGCGAGCAGGGTTGATCCGCCATTCGGCGGCGCGAGCACGGACGGTTCGCAGTGCGCGGCGCGTATCCGCCATGGCATGCTCATCGACCGTGTAGCTGGATCCTTCTTCCCGCGCCAATCTGTAGCGAAGTACAAAGGCTGCGATGCCACGGCTGGCAAACCACTCTGCAAGGGAGTCGCCTTCATGGCCCAGGCACAGAACTCGATGCCCACCGCCGGGCGCAATGATGATTGCGGTTCCTGTGGCAACATCTGCTGCAGGCAGGTAGGGGGTGATGGATGGGTTATGGACGTTGGAGACGTTGCAGCGTCCCGGGGCTTCGTCCACTTTCTCCGATTCGCCTGCTCGCGATTCTGAGCCCGGGGCACCCTGCAGCCAGAGCGGGATTGCTGCCGGTGGATCCGTTGCCAGAGTTGTGTGGCAGAATACGGCGAGCGTGCACAGGAGTGCAATGCGAATGGTGAGCATGACGCAGAGTTCCATTCAGGAAGGAATCATGAAAGTCACAGCGGACATCTGTTTCTTAATGGAAGTCGCTGCAGGCAGCAACCTGCGGCGGAATTTATGCCGAGGGGAGCCACGTGTTGACAGGAGCGAACCAATGAATCTGGCGCCTGTTGCTGAGTGCACCGGCTACGGTCCGGAACTGCCACCGCGCGAGACTGCCGCGGCATCAACCGGTCAGCGGCCAGTCCTGCGGACTGTCACGCTGCGAATGTAGTACTTGTTGTAGACGTTGCCGTCTGAGACGAGGGAGAAGTTGTAGCCCCAGTAAGCAACAAATTGCGGGTCATTGATTGTCCATGTGACCGTATGCCACCTGGTGTTGTCCGGAACTGTGTACCACGCACCGGCTGTGCGGAAGCCGGTTGTCGATTCATAGACCAGCTTGAATCCGGCGTTGTCATTCGCCTCATTGCGACGCACTTCTGCAGTGATTTCGATTGGCTCACTGTTATAGCAGAGGAATTGCGGGTCCACGATAAACAGATTTCCCCCGGGTATGCTGCCGGCTCTCGCTGATCCACCATATGCGGTCACCGCATCGGCGACGGCATCTCCGGAGAGCGTATGCAGACCCTGCGCGATCTGCTCTTCGCCCATGGTGATGGAGACCACATCAGTGGATGAGAAATCGCCGCCCCACGATAGTGGTCTGCGGCGATTCGCGACGGCCTGTCGGAGCAGTTCTGGTGGTACGTCGAGCACAAAGAGCGGAGCCGCTGTCAGTTCAGTCTCACTCGTTCGGCGAATCTGTCCGTCAAGCGGATTTACGATGGCCTGGTCGCTGGCAAACCGCATCACTGCATCGCGGCCATGTGGAGTCCATGCGACCATCACACTGGTCTCGGCCCCCTGAAAGATGAAGCCCAGCATTCCGTCAGGCTGATCCACCCAGCCGACATAATCCGGATGTTGTCCCAGATACCGGATCATATTTCCAAGTGCGTGGTAAGCGGGACGAGGCTGTCCCTGATGATCAAGCAGACCCAGCGGTCCGCTGTCACCATCGCGGCCTTCGAACCAGTGCACGCAGGCGACGCCCTGAGCAATACTCATGGTGTAAGCCTTGACGAGTGTATGTGCCTGGATTTCGGTGCCTTTTCGGACGTCGCAGCCCAGCTCCGTGAAAATGATGGGGACATCGGCTTTGACGGGATTCTGCTCCTTGAGCATCCTGCGGACGGTAGGCACAATGTGCATGAACAACGGTTCTGTCCCGACATTGCTGGCGACACCGTCCAGCACCTCGTATGGGTGCAGAGTGATGAAGTCAAAGTGATCCTTTGCCCCGGCCTTGATCACCTGTTCGATGTAATTCACATGCGCCGATTTGGCTGCGATTCCCACAAAGCAGTCCGGGTCCGCGGCTTTCGCAGCTCGGTAGGCAGCGACCACGATCCTTGCGTAATCGGCCGGCGTCTGCTCTTTGCCGGTGAAGTTCGGCGGCTCATTCCAGACTTCCCAGCGTTTGATGCTGTCACGGCAGTGCCCGACCACAGAGGATACGTACAGCGACCACGCAGGCAGGTTGTGGACGGGCATGGTGCCCGGTTCGTCGCGCGTATTCCAGCCAGGGTTGCCGATAAGAATACCGCCACTGCTGAACCCCTGATCTTTCAGGTAGGCCAGCTGAGCATCCAGAGTTTCCCAGTGCCATTTCCCCTGTTCCGGTTCCACTGCCGACCAGCCGGTCTGTGGAGTGCGATAGTACCTCAGACCGATCTGCTGCATCTGTGGAATCCAGCGGTCGTTGTCCTGCATTGAACGATTGTTGACATGACAGCTGCCGATCCCGAATGGTCCCAGATCATCAGCGAAAACCGGATTCAGC
>JALRDR010001168.1 GCA_023262145.1 Planctomycetaceae bacterium
GAGCGCACCACACGAGACCGTCCACAACCATCAGGTCCTGCGGCGACTGGTAACCGGAACGCGGATGTTCGGATTCCCAGAGCTGTTTTCCGGAGTCTGCGTCGATGCTGACCATTCGCCCATCTCCGCCGGCATAGAGCACGACATCCTGGTAGATCACCAGTCGCGGACCAAAGTTGAATGTGAACTGCTGCCGGCGCGTCACTGGTTCAGACTGCCAGCGCAGTTCACCGGTCTGCTGGTTCAGCGCCTGCACTGTTTCGCCATCATGGAAACACAGGAAGTCACCGCTGGCGGCGAGAGTCAGTGGTGAAATTCGGGTCTGCCTGGCCCACAGTCGTTCTCCGGTGGATGCCCGGAATGCCATGATTACGCGGGGTTCTTCATTCCAGAAGAATTCACGGGCTACGAGTGCCTGATCGCCGACGCGACCGTTCAGCGGCGCATATTCTTCACGTTCCCCCGTTCCTTTGCGGACTACCACAAAGAGCAGATCATTCAGGTGCAGTACTTCTTCTGTTGCGTCAGTATCTGCATAGGTTCGCAGGGTCTCACCGGTTGCTGCGTCCAGTGCAGTGAGTGGCCCATTGTCTGCCAGCGGCGCGTAGACTTCGTGCTCCGAACTTACGAGGCGACGCGACAGCTGTGAAGGTCCGCTCTTGAGCGGCCAGAGCTGATCCTGCCATGAGCTGATATCTCGTTTCCAGAGAACGGTGCCATTGAAGGCATCACGAGCAATCAGTTTCCAGCGCGACGGCAGCTGGATTGAGATTCGGCTGCCCTCATCCATGATGTAGAACATGCGTCCGCCCGTGGAAACGAGGGCGCTCATGCTGGCCATGCGATCGTGATGCCGTGACCAGCGCGGGCTTCCTACCCATTGCAGATGTCGCGGCTGTCCGACAACGTCATCGTGAGCAACCGCGTTACCGCTGGGGTCGTGCAGGTAATGTGACCAGTCATCAATATTTGCGGGTCGCGGTTTGCGGATTGTCTGCCATGAATTATCCGCATTGCGAAGCATCAGGGTTCCGCCCGGAGTCACCACACGCAGCATTTCGTCCTGGCTGATTCCATCTGACTGATCGGCGACAAGCAGATTCACCATATTGTCAACGTAGGGCAATTGTGAATCAGAGAACTGCATTACGGCAACGTCGCCGTAATCTGTGGCCGAACGAATCCGCTCACGTGCCTGCGCAATCAGTTCGGAGGATCTGTCCAGCCCGTGCACCTGAAATGCGGCTGATTGTCTGAGCGCGAGCGTCAGTTCAGCGTTTCCGCAGCCGAGGTGTACCACAAAGCCGCCGCGAACCCCCGATTCCTGCAGCAGATCTGCAGCCTGTTGTTGAGCATCCGCGGCGATCAGCGATGACGTCAGATACAGGGGAACCAGAAAAAGAAGTCGTATCACGAGGAGAATCCAGTGAGAAGAACCAATGATACTGCGTTCAGGCGGCAACGTGCAGGCGGCCCTGGGACACGCACTGTACCGTCGCTGCGACTGGAATTGAACAGAATGGGGATTGCTTCGCGGAATGTGCTGCTGAATCGCGACAGCTCGACACCCGCATCCTGCAGTGCCAGAATTCTGTCACGTCGTCAGCTGTCCTGTGGGAACATCTGCTGTACGGTGATCGCGGCAGTTGAGTACATTGCGTCGAACATTGATTCCGCCGAATGGAGTAGTTGAATGATTGTGGAGGATCTGCCGGAGCAAGTGCGACAGCACGTTCGAGAAGCCCGCAGGAAGGGCCTGCGAGTCGGGTGCGTTCCGACGATGGGTGCGCTGCATCAGGGGCACAGCAGTCTCATCGAACGGGCTCGCGAGGAATGTGACTTTGTGGTGACTACGATTTTCGTGAATCCCACACAGTTCCTGCCGGGAGAGGATTATACGCGATATCCGCGAACACTGGAGTCCGACCTGCGGTGTTGTGCGGATACCGGAGCGGACCTTGTGTTCACGCCGCAAACAGATCATATGTACCCGGACAATGCACAGACCACAGTCCAGCCGGGGAAGCTGGCCGAGGTACTTGAGGGAGTAATTCGTCCAGGGCATTTTGCTGGCGTCACAACGATCGTGGCCAAACTGTTTGCGGTCACGGAGCCGGATGCGGCTTATTTTGGTCAGAAGGACTTCCAGCAGCAGCTCATTATTCGTCAGATGGTACGGGATCTGAAATTGCCTGTGGAAATCGTCACGTGTCCGATCGTGCGCGAATTGGACGGACTGGCGATGAGCAGTCGGAATCGCTATTTGTCGGCCGGTGAGCGCAGCGCTGCGGTGGAATTATCACGCGCGCTGGCAGAGGCATCCAGACTGGCTGCTGAAAGTACTCTGGACAGCCTGCAGATTTCCGAGCGGATGTGGAGTCTCCTGCAGAGCAGCGGGCAACTGGAAGTCCAGTACGCGGTCCTTGCTGATCCGGAAACACTGGAGCATCCGGTGCAGCGCACATCCGGTGGTCGGGCTGTCGCACTGATTGCTGCGCGGCTGGGGACCACACGTCTGATCGACAACGAACTGCTTCGATTTTCCTGAAGTTGTGATGCGGCCGGAGTGAGCAGCAGGATGAACTGTCCGCAGTGGACGATTCCACGTAGACTCTCAGGACACAACCAACTGGTGCATCAGAAAGGGAACAATGCGAACGCATCTGCTGCGATTCATCTTTGATTCCGCATGGAAATTCGAATCCGCCAACAACAATCTGCTGGTTGGGGCCGGCTGGCTGATTGTGGTGTCCCTGCTGGCTCTGCTGACGGCATTCGGGCTGATTTTCAGGAAGACAGGGAAGCTGTCGGAGGCCGCCGCAGCAACTGGTTTCTGGCTTATTGTTCCTGCTGCTGCCATGGCCCTGCTGATACTGCAGCCGCAGTTTGGATTTGTCACAAAAGGCGTGCCTGTATACGGTTACGGCTTCATGATGTTTATCGGTTTCAGTGCTGCCAGCTGGTTCGCCGCGCGGCGAGTGCGGACGATCGGGCAGACGCCGGAAGCAATCTGGGACATGCTCATGTGGGCACTGATTCCAGGATTGATCGGAGCACGTGCCTACTATCTCATTCGTCACGGAAGTCCCGAATTTACAAATTCCAGCGGGATCAGAAAGCTGATCGCTGCGGTGGCGTTGTGGGATGGCGGCATTGTCTTTTACGGCAGTGTCGCCGGCGGTTTACTGGGGATCCTGTGGTTCTGCCGAAGGCGGCGGATACCGCTGTTGCCGATGCTGGATGTGCTGGCACCTTCGCTTGTTCTGGGGGAAGCCTTCGGACGAATCGGTTGTTTTCTTTACGGCTGCTGTTACGGCAGAGAATGTGAACTTCCGTGGGCAGTCAGGTTTCCGCCGGACAGTCTGACATTCGGCCGTCTGGTAGAGAAGGGCGTGCTGGATCCACTGGCGGCAGCGACTCCTGCGCTGCACCCCGTGCAGTTGTACAGTTCCCTGAATGGATTTGTACTCTTTGTGATTCTGTCCTGGTTCTTCCGGCGCAGAAGTTTTGACGGTGCAGTCGTGTTTCTGGCGGCAGTATTGTATCCGGTTTCCAGATATGCTCTGGAATCACTCCGGGCGGATATTGATCCGTTTCAGATTGGACTGAAGGATGCTGAGATTTTCAGTCTGCTGCTGATTGCAAGCGGGCTGGGAGGTCTGTGGTGGTTCAGCCGTCGAGGTCAGCTGACAGGTCCCGGCGGACCAGTTGCCGGTGGTGATGCGAGCAGATAGCGCTGGTGAATATGACCGGCACGAGTGGACACTGCAGGGGTCCGGAGTGGACGAAGTCACAGAACAACAACTGATTGAGCAGGCGGCGGCAGGCAAAACTGCGGCATTTGAACAGCTTGTTGAAAGTTATCAGGATCGACTGATTCACAGTCTGGCTCATAGTCTCTGCAGCTACGAAGATGCCCGCGAAATCGCCCAGCAGGCATTCCTGCAGGCATGGCTGCATCTGGGCAGTTTTCGCGGCGAAGCAGGGTTCTATTCGTGGTTGTATCGGATTGCCAGAAATGCGCTCATCAGCCAGAAGCGGCGACAGCGTCTGCCGCAGAGCAGCTGGCCTGCCGATCCTCAGGGGCGTCCACTGGATGTTGCTGATTCTCTGGGTACTGCAGATGAGGTCCTGCAGTCAGCGGAGCAGGTTCAGATGGTGCAGAAGGCGCTGGCGCTGGTGAGCGATGACTTTCGCCAGCCGCTCGTTCTGAAGGAACTGGATGGCTGTTCCTACGAAGAAATCTCCCAGTTGCTGGATATCCCGCTGGGCACGGTCCGCAGTCGAATTTTTCGCGGGCGGCAGGAACTGAGCGAACATCTGCAGCGACTGATTGACACGGCAGAGCCGATTTAGCCGGCAGCTGCTCAGCCGCTGCTGCCGCCGGCCAGATCCTCAGCAGAGTTCACTTTACGCCCACGCACTCGCCCACGCACACGCGCACGTACACGCCCGAGCACACATTGTGTGGCGCCAGCAGGCAACCGGATGCCTGCGTGGCGGCATTGAGCCGCTGCGGATCACCAGGACTGCTGCAGGGGAAGCGGATTCCAGGAAGCGAAGTACATCGGTGCCGGCACCGTGGAACGCAGAAATTGCTCCGTCATGGATGGAGGTTGCGTGCGGAGTCCGACGATTGCATCAAGCAAACCGGGAGTTGTCTGGTACTCAAATGCTTCCCATTCTGAAAGCTGCAGTTCATCAGCGAGAGCCTTCAGGACATCCTCAAGATATCCAATCTCGTCGACCAGTCCATTCTGGATCGCCTGTGTTGCAGTGTAGATCTGACCGGTGGCGAGTGTTCGGATTGCGGCGTCGTCGAGATTCTCCCGGCCTTCGTCAATCACGCTCACAAATCGGTCAAAGGAGTCAGCCAGTATTGCGTCCCAGACGGCTGTTTCCTGTTCGGTCATGTCGCGAAATGGGTTCAGGGTGTCCTTGAGTGGTCCGGTCACCAGCGGTTCCACCTTCACCCCCGCTTTTTCGGCCAGTTCAGTGGCATTGTAACGAGCGATAATGACACCGATGGAACCGGTCCACGACGTGGGTTCCGCAAAAATCCTGCTGCCTGCTCCGGGAGCAACGGCGATGTAGTAGCCACCCGAAGCTGCCAGTCTTTTCATGGAGACAAAGACGGTCTTCCGGGCAGCAAGTTTCTGGATTTCATGGTGCAGTTGATGGCTGTCCGCCACAAATCCGCCGGGGCTGTCGATTTCCAGTACAACGCCGCGGACAGTTTCATCCTGTGCGGCATTTTTGATGCGTTCAATCCACCGTTCGGTGTAAGGAGGGCTGATCATTCCTGAGACACGGATCACTGCGATTCTGGATTCGGCGCCCATGGTTCCGTCAACAAATGCTTCCGGTAGCTCTTCTGTGCTGAGTCCGCTGACACTACTGAAGGCCAGCAGCAGCCAGAAATTGAACAGCAGTGACATGCTCAGCAGAGGCACAAAGAACCGGCGTGAAAGTGAGCGTTTCTCACTCGTCTCAACGCGGATGACAATGGAAGACGTATCAACGCGAACTTCACCGCCCGGTGCAACAGTGACTTCTTCAGACATATTGGCTTAGCCTCTGAACAGTGTGATTGTCAGAACAGATCCTCAGCGCAGTTGTCCTGTTTCCCTGCTCCGCTGTCGAACGACGCTGCCGAATTGTTCCTGGATCTCGCTATTGAAAAGTGGCTGAATCGCAGGAAATGTGGACAGAAGTCTTGCTGCTTCGAGTGTTTTCCGAAGACAAAAAACTCCGGCAGACAGCTTATCGCATGTGGCTGAATGGGTTGTTCGGGGTGTTTCGGTGGTGTGAGTTGAGTGTTCCGGTTGCGTAGACTTTACGCGTTATAATGCGGTTGCTTTCAACAGCGCAGGTGAACCCTGCCAACTGGAATACATGGAACAATGCTCACAGACGATAGGACAAAGGTCGTGCAACGAAGATTGTTTCGAGTGCCGGCTGCGGTGCGACATTGATCTCGGCAGCGGGGTCCGGCAGTCTCGAACAATAGCGCAACAGGAAAACAGGGATGAAGCGGATGGAACTGCTGCTGAGGGGTACTGCGGTCGCGGTGTTGCTGGTGGGATCCTGGATCCCTGATCACGGGATTCTGCGGGCGGATGACGTTGCTTCGCCGGGCACAATTGATCGGCTTGAGCGATTGTTCAGTCGCAACGGCAACTCCCGCGTGAAGCATGCTGTAGGGCAGCAGGAAGCTGGCGTGGAGTCAGCTGCAGAGATTCGGCCAGCGGCTGCAGAGAAGAACATGTTCAGCCGTTTCTGGGGAAGTGTCCGGGGTTCCGGAAGCAGACCGCAACAGAATACAACGGCCTCTCCGATCCCTCCTGTGCCCCCCGACTATTCGCCGCCTGAGCCATCCACGAAAGTGCGCGTTGCTGCACCGTCGCGGCAACCAGATGCAGCACCGCGTGCTGTTCCGTCAGGGGTGACGGAGCCGAGTCCTGTTCCACCTGCAGATTCGCGCCTGAAGCTGGCACCTGCAAGAATTGGCAGCGGCGTGCCGCAGTCCACAAACGCGGTGGAAGTTCCTGAAGAACCGCCGGCTTCTGCAAGGCAGTTTGTGCAACCAGGGCCAGCCCCGGGGTTTATGGACGGGCAACGTGGGAGTGATGTTTCCGGGAACACCACTGAGGGGGACTTTCTGGACGTTGATGTGATCAACGAGCGGATGCAGACGCTGGGCGATCGAGCGTTCAGCGGGGATGCTGCGACGGATCGCCGGACAGCAACTGCAGAACCGGCCGTTACTCTGCCGTCGCATGAGCCTGCGGCAGTGGAGCAGGGCCGTGCGGGCCTGCGTGGCCCGTCTGCCAGGACTCAGGAGGATCTGTTTGCGGGCCGTGAACCGGCAATTACTCACCCTCCAGCCAGTTACAAGTCGCAGACCTCTTCCAACTCTGAGCGATTTCAGGAGGAAATAGCCAGAATTGAGGAGGAGCAGAGCAGTCGTGAATCGCGGCTGGAGCGAATTCGTACACGCGAAGG
>JALRDR010001170.1 GCA_023262145.1 Planctomycetaceae bacterium
TATTCCTGGAAAACGCCGCACGTTGTTGCGGCGTTTTTTTTTGCTCCCGAATTCATGGCCGCCGTATTGCTGCGAATCGACCAGGGGGGTGATTTGATGACGGAAATGTCGGATTCCTGCGCTGTCGCTGGTGCGATCGCCGCGCACAGGAAGTGCCTGGTATGGTTACTCGAAGGCACTGCTCAGGGGCCCTCAGGTCTGAGATCTCACAAAGAGTGGCAGGCTGAAGTCATGGCGTGGAGGAGTCTGCCATACGCCAGAGGATGCAGTCGTCATGTGGGCAGCCTTGTGGCTGTACCCGGTGGCGACTTACGCTGCTGAATTCAGGCATCTGCTCGGTGATGCAGGCCGTGGGACCGTAACAAGTCGTGTACCCACGCGGCGAAGTAATGGATCGCGTCGTGACCAGATCGCTCGCGCAAAGCACTCAGGGCAGGCGATTGCTGCCTTGCAGTAACAGACCTGTCCGAGCAGGGACGGGACGAAGGGAATGCGAGTCTGACAGGAATTCCGGCACCAGCGTTTCGGCTGAAATTGTGTGTTTGTCAGCGGCACCTCAACGCTGTTCAAGCTTCAGGTCAACAGTACAAGCAGGCAACAATGTGGGCGTTCGATGCGCACAATGGCTGACAGTTTCGGCTCCCGCACCTCAGTTCAGCGTGGTGTTTTGGGGCGGGAACCAGCGCCAGAAAGCGAGCGTTGGTATGCCTCAAATGCCTCACGATATCGGGATGGGGGAACGGAATTTCGCAGGGTTGTATCTGTACGATCCCGGTCACGTTCTGAGCTTCCGATGCGAGTGGAGCCACTGGACTGCAGATCGAGGCTCCGCAGCATCTCGTCGAACGACTTCTGCGAAAGGGACAGCTCCTTCTGCCGGGCTGCGTTCTCTTCACGCTCCTGCAGCCGCTGCTGCATTCGTGTGGTGAATTCCAGCAACTGCTCTTCCGTCCAGCCAAGCTGATCGAGCAGTTCCCGATCCACCTGTCCGCGGTCGATATCCTGCCGCAGGCGGCGCAGTGCCAGGTTTGCGGCACGTGCGGCCCGATCAACTTCCTGCGGATCCGGGTTACCTTGTTGTGGGGGTGTACTTCCATCCTGGGCACTGCCGTCACCTGCTTCGGCAGCATTCTCTGCATCGCCTGGTGCTCCACCGGCATTCTGCCCGGGTTGTCTCTTGCCCGGTTCAGGCTGATCCTGTTGGGAATCATCCATCTCAGAACTGCCGGCCTGGCCACCGCCGGTGTGCACACCGCCTGATGCGCCTGGTTTTCCGGTGGGGCCCTGGCCACCATTGACCGGTTGTTGCCCGTCGCCGCCCTTACCTCCCTGCTGGCCTTGACCGCCTTTCTGTGCGGCACTCTGCTGCTGCCCTCCGGACTGGTTCTGACCGCCTTCCGACTGCTGTTGCCCGGGCGGATTGTCTGATTTCTGTCTTCCTGGCTGATCAGATCGGGATGCAGCATTCTCCTCAGCTGAGCCCTCCGGGTTTTCTGCACCAGACTGATTCTGACTGTCATTGGAGCTGCCTGATGGCTGTCCGGAACCGGAGTCGGGTTTCTGCATCCCCTGACTCTGGTCTCCAGATGGTGCATCTGCCTGTGATTCAGGATCTGAATTAGCATCCCGTTTCCCGCCGTTACGGGAGTTCGCTCCGTCCTCGGATTTTCCGGACGCATTCTGCTGAGACTGTGATGCGGAATCCTGTGCAGACCTGTTGGCTGTGTCTGCAGATGCTGCCTCGTCCGCAGCAGAGCCCTGTGATTCAGAGGAGGAGTCTGCGCCGTTGGAGTTGTTCTGCTGTTTGCCCGACTTGCTGCCGGAAGATTCTCCGGCAGAGGACTTCCCGGAACCTGCTTCGCCCCCACTGTTCCCGTCGGCTGAACCGGCTGGCATTCCCTGACCGGAGCCGTTTTGAGCTGGTGATTGCGAACCGGCTGCTGAGTCTCCAGTTTCAGTGGGGCTGTTCTTGCTGTTCGCTGATGAAGCATCACCCTGCGCGCCGGGGGCATTATTCTGCTGCTGTTGATTGCCTGCAGTTCCGTCCCCGCTCTTGTTGTCTGCCATCTTCCCGTCGTCATCGGAAGGCGAGTTCTGTGCCTCTGGCTGCTGCTGGTTGGAAGCGCCACTTTCGGGCATCGCCTGTGAGTTGTCGGTCCCCTGTTCAGTGGCAGCGCCCGGTTCTGGTTGCTGCTGTTGTTCTTCGGA
>JALRDR010000023.1 GCA_023262145.1 Planctomycetaceae bacterium
AGTGCAACGCGGAGAATCTTCATCGCTGCACCTCTTCTTCCAAAAGGATTTCGCGCAGCACCTGCAGGACGGCCGCATCCGGTTCCGTGTTGAATTCGTCCCGCCAGTGACTGCTGAAAACATCTTCCGGTCGGATGGCGGCCAGCTGATCCAGGCCGCCCTCGCTGGGTTGTATCGCTTCGCTGCCGGACCGATCCGGGTAGTGCCGTTTGATGGAAACCAGACGAACGCCCCGGGACTGCACGATCTGATCAGCTTCGCTACGAAACCCCGGGTTGGGCTGGTCCTCCTGCAGATGCAGTTCCAGAAAAGGCTGCTGTGATTCCGGAACATCGGCGGGCAGATCCAGCTGCTGCAGGAGTTGCAGTAATTCCGGGGCTGTGGCCGATCCGGATTCCGGCAGCCGCAGCATCGGGACGGCTCGAGGCACAGTCAGTGTCTCAACACGCTGCAATTCCTGACCATCAATGAACAGCTGCAGCACACGATGTGAATAGCTGCGTTCGGAGAATGACAGTGGAATCGGGCTGCCTGAATAGCGAATGCGCCCACCGTCAAATTCCTGTGCGCGATGCAGGTGTCCGAGTGCGGTGTAGGTGAGCTCCGGAGGAAATGCTTCGCTGCCGATACATTCGGCCTGACCGATGATCAGTCGTCGTTCCGAATCGGGCGACTCTTCCCCGCCGCTGAAGTGGCAATGGCCCATCGCGATGATGGCCGCGTTGGGAGCGTCAGTGTTACGACGCATCGCAGCTTGCTGTGTGGCCTGATGATACAGGCGGCGGATGCCTTCCAGCCACGGATCTTCCGCACCTTTGACTGTGGGCAGATCTGCCGGGCGCAGGAACGGAACGGCCAGGACATAAGCTGCGACATCTCCGTTCTCGCTGGTGATGGGAACAATCAGTTGTTCGGGATCGATAGCTCCCTTCTGATCGCGTGGTACGGTTCCGACCACTCGAATGCGAAAGGCTTCCAGCAGATCCCGGGGGGCTTCCAGGCGGGAACCGGCATCATGGTTGCCTGCTGTGATCACCATCTGCAGACCGGGTCGGGCCTGCTGAGCATCATTGAGAAAGCGGTAGTACTGCTTCTGAGCGGCTGCGGAGGGATTGATGGTATCGAAGACATCACCGGCCAGGATCAGTGCATCGGGCTGGTGCGCCTGCAGTTGTCTGAGCAGCCAGTCGAGAAACTGCTGCTGTTCGTACAAGCGGTCATAATTGTGAAAGGACTGGCCGAGGTGCCAGTCAGCGGTATGAAAGATCTGCAGCATGTTCAGGAGCATCCTCAGGAGACATCGGCGAGGCTGCAGGATGGTGGAAAGCGGACAGAATCACAAGCGACGGGGAAAGATACCTTAAGGAATGGACCTGCCAGACCCTGGTACGTTTGGGGTGGGGGTCAGCAGAGCAGGGGAGAACTGCGGGGGAACGGGAGGAGAGCATTTTGTATGCGGACGTTGCGATCGTTGCGGGGCGAAGAGAATGACGGGCCGCGGGGATATTGTGATTCACGGGTACGGCTGGCAGGAATGTTGTTTCGGAGTGCACAGTCGCTACAGAAGTGTGTCGCTACGAGATCCCGGATCCCTGGAAAGAAAAAAAAACAGAGAAAGCTGGCTGGAAAGAGCGAGTGTTGTCGATAGGATGCCCACACCGAAGCGGGAAACCGCGATCGGACAATGTCGCGGGGTGGAGCAGCCTGGTAGCTCGCGAGGCTCATAACCTCGAGGTCGTCGGTTCAAATCCGGCCCCCGCCACTTGCCCCGGTGTCGAAACATTTTTCGACCCCGGGGTTATTTTTTGCGCCCAACTTTGAGCCCCGGCAAACGCGTCGACGTATCCCGCTTTCCCGCAACAACTTGCGATCAGCCCCGAACTCGGTCCGGTCCGTCTGTTCTCAAACAGAGACACGGCGAAGCGGGCCTCTCGGAACCTCTCGGTCCCTGAAATCGCGTTTTGTCTCTTGCAAACAGAGACACCCCCGGCTCGGGTTATGCCCCCCACTGGCCTCACTCAGCAGTCTCGGATTTTCCAAATCGCATTTTCGGGTTATGCGACCGCGGGGTTATGAACGTGTCATGAGTGAACTCCGGATCAATGAGTCTCCGTCTTTTTATTTGCCTCCCTTGTCGGTAGACTGGCGTGTTGTATCGCCAGGTAACATCAGTGTCC
>JALRDR010000029.1 GCA_023262145.1 Planctomycetaceae bacterium
CAAATACCGAATGAATCCGACTGCTGCTCATCTGGCTGCTTTCTGAGCTGGGTCCGCGATGGACATCTGGAGTGCATGCGATCATCTGACCGATGCTGCCGTCAGCTGCCGATGTGTTCAAGGCTTCAGGTCGCTGACTCCGCCGAAAACCTGTTTCCACTGTCGGAATCGACGATTACGCGGTTTCACCTCACTGCAGTGTCGCCTATTCTCCACACCTGCACCGTCAGTCCCGCCGCTGAATGCTCCGGCAGCCTGCTTTCTGTGACCCGCTGATTCCTTCTGTCCCGGTTCAATCCATGGATGCCTTCACAATCACTCTCAAGGACCTGCTGCTGCTCACGCGGGATCGCAGGGCGCTGATCATCCTGGTGGCGATGCCAATGGTGATTATCGCCATCGTCGGTGGCTCCACCGGCAGACTGCGAACTGCCCGGCTGCAGAATCAGATGGGCCTGCAGATTGAAGTCGCCGACCTCTGCAACACTGCGGTTTCACAGCGACTGTCCGGATTTCTGGCCGCATACGACAGCGTACTGATCCGCCCCATGGATCTTCCCTCCGGCAACCCTGCTGAATCGCGAACGCTGGTCAGAGATCGGCCGTTTGCCGAGGGATCAGATGCACGACTGATTATCGGACCGCAGTTTGAGGAACTCGCCCGCGCAATACCGCCCCGAGAACTTACTTCGCCTGACGAAACCACGCGCACGCGAGGACTGGATGCACTCGATCTGGAACTCTCGTGGGAAAAAGCAGATGCCGACCCGATGATGAAGGGGCTTTCCAGAGCACTGATCGCACTTTCGCTCCAGAATGCTCTGCTGCCCGTGATTGCTGAAAAGGTTCCCGTCTTTCGCGGAGCTGCCAGGAACTCGGTCATTCCGGAAGCGTGGGAACGCACACCGGAGGCCCGGACATCGGCGGAGGATGTTTCTGCCAGAGTCTATCAGTTCTTCATTCCCAGCTACACAGTTCTGTTTGTGTTCTTTCTGGTCAATATCATGGGGCGGTCGATCATCGGTGAACGTGAATCCGGCACCCTCCGACGCCTGCAGGTGGCTCCGATTTCTCCCACGGCAATTCTCGTCGGAAAGACCCTGCCATTCCTTGTACTCAGCCTCGTCCAGACCGTAATTCTGCTGATCAGTGGCAAGCTGCTCTTTGGAATGTCCTGGGGGGCGGAGCCCCTTCTGCTGCTCCCGGTCATGCTCTGCACGTCCGCTGCCGCAACAGCGCTGGGCCTGCTGTTTTCCACCGTGGCACAGACCGAATCTCAGGTCAGCAGCATGGGAAATCTGATTCTGTTGTCCTGTGCTGGAATCAGCGGCTGCCTTGTTCCACGCGACTGGATGCCGCCGCTGACACGCCAGATCAGCCTGCTCACCCCGCATGCATGGGCACTGGATGCTTATGGAGAACTGCTCACGACAGACGCCCCGTCACATCATGCGGTTGCTGTCGCATGCGGTGTTCTGTTGCTGTTTGCAGCCGCGTTCTTTGTACTTGGACTGCTTCGCTTTCGAGTTCGCACCTGATTCCCGTCCGCCGGTTCGACTGTGCATCGGCAGAATCCGCCGAACGCCAGCCGACAGCCGCAGATTGCTGCACAACGGCGGCTCCGCCCCGGGAATTACGAGCGATGGCCGATGTTCAACTTTTCCGATCAGGTTGAGTTTGACGATGACAGATGCGGGTTCGTGTACTCGAACTGATGGCTGCCGTCGCGCCATTCGCCAATATCAGAGGATGCAGGACTCCCTCACGCGATTTGCGGAGGGAACAGGAGAATTCCATGCGGAGCTGGTTCAGTCGACCCCTGGCACGTTCGAAACGACGTGCTGCGAAACCGCTGGGTAACACCGCTGCTGAGCAGCTTGAGCAGCGAACATTGCTCACCGGAGATGTTCGCATCGTCACCAGCGATGGCGCTGTCAGGCTCATCGGTGACGAATTCGACAACTCCGTGAAGATCTTCCGCAACACCGGCGGTGTCTGGGCAGAAGGGCTCGACACCACAACCATCAACGGTTCCAGCGGTGCGTTCAGAATCACCGCCAACGATGCTCCACTGCTGGCGGCATTGCGAGCAGATCTGAAGGATGGAAATGACACTCTGGTCATCTCCCCGGGTACTGAGTTTGATCGGGCCGTGCGGGTTCTGGGTGGGAAGGGAAACGACCAGCTGCTGTGTGTTGGTGCCACATTCCACGAGAACCTCGTCTTCCATGGACACCAGGGCGAAGATGAATTCAGCGGCGTCGACAGTCAGTTCCGCCGCAGCCTCGTGATTGACGGCGGAGCAGATGATGATCTGGTGAGTATCACCGATTCGACATCCGGCCCGGGAACGCTGATTCGTACGTCATTGGGCGACGATCTGATTTCCCTGAGTGGAGTTGCAGCAACCGGGCGAGTTCAGATCGACGCCGGCTTCGGCAATGATTCCATGGTCGTCAGTGAGAGTACTTTTTCAGGAACAGTGCTGTTCATCGGACGCCGGGGCCAGGATGCCGCGCGAATTCAGGACAGCACATTCCATCGGCCGCTGACTTTGCGTGGCGGAATTGAGAACGACGCCTTCGAGATTACTGGAGAGAACACCTTTGATCATATTTTCCGGATCAACGGTGGAAAGAACCGGCCGGACTTCACCGGTGATATCTCCGGCACCGACCAGTACCAGATCGACCCCGCCAGTGTGTTCAATGGGCCAAAGAGAATTACTCGCGTCGAATCAGACGAACTTGCCCCGGGGATTGCAGACCGCTTTGACGACGTCGCCGACGGCGTCACTGCACAGGCTGATGCACTCGATCAGGAAGCCCGCGATCTTGCCATCAACGAAGTGGCGCTGACCGTAACCGGCTCTGCTGATCAGTCCTTCACCGACGCAGGGGGCGTCATTGTCACTCGCAGCGATCAGCTGACCCTGTCCGGCACAACAATTCCCGGTGCGGAAATTTCCGTGGATACTGACGAAGATGGTGTCTTCGACAACGGAACAGTCATTGCCGATGCGTCCGGGAATTACACATTGGATGTCACGCTGACGCGGGCAGATCTTTACGCGAAGGTGAGCGGAAACGACGAACTGACCGGGCGCCGCAGCATCGCGCTTCAGGCAACTACCGGACCTGATGTCGGTACCGCTGCCGTTCAAGTGGACTATGTGACCGGAACGGTCGTCGAATTCGTGTCGAGCCTCGGGACCTGGAATCTGGAACTGTTTGATGACGTGGCTCCCGGAACAACTCAGAATTTCCTGAATTACGTGGATGTTCAGGCCGGGCAGTCCGCAGGGCGTTACACCAACTCGATCATTCACCGATCCGTGCAGAACTTTGTGATTCAGGGTGGAGGGTTCACCGTTGAAAACGGTGTGCTCGATTCCGTTCCGCTCGACGCATCAGTCACCAGCGAGTTTTCTGCTGATCGCGGAAATATTCGCGGCACAATTTCGATGGCCCACGCCGGTGATCCGGATGTACTGACCAGCCAGTGGTTCGTGAATACGATTGATAACCCCAGCCTTGACGACTTCAGCGGCCGACAGCATACGGTCTTCGGACGTCTTGTCGGCAGCAGCCAGACAGTGGTTGACGCAATCGCCTCACTGGAACGCAATGACATCTCACTGATTACCAACTCCAGCGCGCTCGGCGAAGTACCGCTCACCGGTCCACTCACGGAATTCTCGCGGCTGCTGTCCGGAACTGTCTCAACAAATGCCAACAGTACACTGGTCACCGGAGTTGATACGAAATTCACAGATGAGCTGAAGGGTTCTCTGTTCGGGCTTCGATCTCGTATTCAGATCAACGACCAGACGTTCTATGTCGCCAGCATCGACAGCGACACCCAGCTTACGGTGACCAATGCGCCGACGTTCAGTGTCTCTGATTTCGCAGCGCTCACCGATTTTGTGGATGACGACTTTGTGCAGTTCACGACCGTGCGGCGCGTACTGACCTGAACTCCGCCGAACGTCATCGCCGAAACTCAGCAGCTGGATTCCACGATCTTCTGCGCGCGATTGATGGAGTCCAGTACGGCCTGCACATACTGTTCATCCGAAAACGGACTCATGATGTAGGACTTCAGAGCAGAAACGGGCTGGCCGTAATCCGATTCCCGCCAGCACTCCGTCATGGACAGCACCACACCTTCGCCACGCAGTGCCTCCTCATGAATGACCTCGAAGACTCGACGGTTATATTCGTTGTGAGCCTGCAGTTGTCCAGCCCGGCCGGCGTCAGTGATCTCTCGCTGCGGCATCTCGAACGTATCCACCGAGGGCGGGTAGACGCGAAACAGCGTGACCGGGCCGAAGTTATCCGGGTTCACAACACTGATACAGGGATGTGACTGCAGGCGATCCCGCAGCAGTTCGGCCATGCTGACCAGGTGACCCAGCATCGTCCTCAGGCCCGTCCTGCCGAACAGCCGGAAGGCGGCCAGCGCGGCCAGCGGTCCGCTCCCGGAACGGCTGGTCTCCAGAGTGAATCGGCCGGGGTGGTATTCTCCCGACTGAAACAGGTACGGGGTTTCTGCTGGTGTCCGCGCCAGCAGCTGCAGGTCTGCAGCGTCCCTGAAGAAGACTGCACTGCTGATGTAGGGCACAAAGCCCGTCTTGTGATAGTCCACCCCGATGGAATCGGCGAGGTGCAGATCCTTGATTCGACGAACAGCCCACGCCAGTGCTCTTGTTGTGCGATCAGAGAACTGCAGCTCATTACTGCTCAGGTCGTAATCCCGGAAAACGCTCCACGCCCAGCCGATGACGGCATCAGCATGCAGATGTGGCAGGTAGTCCAGACCAGATTCGCCGGCGACTTCATCCCGAATCTCGCGGATCTGTCGCAGAGGGTCGAGCCCAAAGGCGTCGGTGGTACCCATGGTTGCCACAATGCAGGCGATCCGCCTGCCCGCTCGTACCAGTCGCCGCAGTTCGGATTCAAACAGACAGGTCCGCATTTCATTGTCTGGCGCTGTGGGAATACTCACAACCTGCTCTGCCCCCAGCCCCAGCCAGGAAGCCGCCGTGTAGCAGGCATAATGCGCTTCGTCAGAGCAGAGGATGACAGGCAGCTCGCCGGAAAGCCCCGATCGCATGGACCCGGGACAGCACTTTTCCAGACCTGTGCGAATGGCATACAGAAGTGTTCCGGTGCCGCCAAACGTAAATACGCCGCCCGCCTTACGTGGACAATAGCCCATCAGATCGGCCGTCATCGCGATTGCTTCAGCCTCTGCCAGTGCGACTCTGCGACTTCCCTCCTCGCTGCAGATGTTCGGGTTGTAGATTGCCGGCAGCAATGTCCCCAGGATTCCCGGAATACAGGGCGGCGGAATCACGTTGATCTGAGAGCGTGGATGACCCCAGATAAACATCCCGGAAAAGTACTCCACCAGTTTTCGAGCGACTTCTTCAACGCTGCTGATTCCCTCCGGAATCCGTTCTTCAGAGGCGGCACGAAAGTCAATCTCAGCCGGCTCCCCTAGAATCGGTCGCTCAGATTTCATCGAATCCAGCTGATCCAGTGCCCGGAGCACGGAGAAAACAAACCAGGCATCATGTTCCTGGTTGGATACGGGCTGAGGAAATGCCCGGCGAAGCACTTCCAGATGGCTGCGGTAACTGCTCACGGCCTGCCAATCTTCCTTCAGGGAATATTCTTCAGGAACCTGATTCTCTGCGGTGTTGTTCAGCTGCTATGCTGCTGCCACCACTGCTTTCCTTCCTGCAGTCATCAGCATAGGATCCGAAAAAGCAGAAGCGACCGCACTCCGGCGTTTTCGATGAAGATTCCATGAGCACAGCGACCGATTGTTTTCAGCTTGGTCCAGGCCTGACCCTGTTCCCTGTCATTCACGGAAGTGGTGACTGTGCACTGGAAGTGCGTCGGCTGATGCTGAGCCGAAAATTCGACTGCCTTGCAGTACCTCTGCCTCCATCGTTTCAGCAACTCGTTGAAGAGGCACTTGACGAACTGCCACAGATTTCCGTTGTTCTTCAGCAACAGCCGCGGCAGTTTTTCCTGAGCGAATCCGACGAGCACGAAGATGACACCGCTGTCAATGCCGCATATGTGCCCGTAGACCCCTGCCAGCCTGTAATTGCCGCCCTGCGCATCGCCAGGCAGGAACGTATGCATCGCGCATTCATTGAACCGGAAACGGACGACTACCTGCCGCGATCCACTGTCCTGCCGGATCCTTATGCACTCAAACAGGTCTCAGCAGAACAGTTTGCGGCTGCAGTGCTGCCGGCAATCCCCGAACCGGACGCCACAACCAGAGAACGGCTGCAGTATCTTGCCGTCCGGCTGCACGAACTGTCCGCGCGACACGACTCCATACTCTGCCTTTGCTCACTGCAGGACTGGCCGTGGCTCAGACAGGCTTATCAGCAGGGACCGCAGCAGGTGGATCCACCGGAGTGGTCCGAAACACCTGCGGAATCCTTTGCCGTGGATCCCCGCACACTGATCTTCTGTCTGGGAGAGCTCCCCTTCATCACCAGCCTGTATGAACTTGCTCGAGCACAGCTGGATGATGATGAGAATCTCTCCGTGGACGGCATCAAGGCTCTGCTGATCGCTGCTCGAGACAGCTACGTCAGTGAGTTTGGTCGTCGAGCCCGTCGCATCAGCCCGGGGTTACTCGCGCGTACCCTGAAGTACGCTCGTAACCTGTCGCTGATCGAACGCCGTCTGACGCCGGACCTGTACACGCTGATTGTCGCAACGCGTCAGACTGCGGGAGACCAGTATGCAATTCATGTTGCAGAGCAGGCAGCAGCATGGCCCTGGCAGGGCGACGACCAGCAGCCACAAATTCGCTTCGGCGTCGATCTGGCACAGCTTCCGGACGGGACTCGGGTGCGGCCATTATCCTGGCTCCCCGGGCCGCCGGTGGTCTGGAGATCCTGCCGGCTCAATGCTCGCCCGGATCTGCGTTCCGTCGTGCGCTGGCAGAAAACATGGAATCCATACGGTCAATGCAGCTGGCCACCTGAAGATACCGCCATCGAGCAGTTCCGCAGCCACATCAGGGATGTCGCCCTCGATATGATGGGGCACGACCTGGCCCGTACCGAGAAGTTTTCTGCCAGCATGAAAGACGGGCTCGACATCCGTGAAACTCTGCGTAACTGGCACACTGGGGACCTCTATGTTCGCGTCAATCCTCCCGCTGCAGGTCGGCTGGATTGTGTGCTGATGCTGTTCGACAGCCCCGCCGATCCCCGTGATTATCCGTGGCGAATTACCTGGCACGCAGAGCATCAGGACGAATCCACCCTCTCACTGTTTGCCACCAATTTTCTGGAGGAAATGGTTGGTCCCGGAATTGCTGTGGCGCGGTACGGAGGAGCGATGTTCCTGTTCCCGCCCAGGCCCGTGCCGGATATCTGGCAGGACTCCCGGTTCGACTTCGTGGATACCCTGGAAGAACGGCTGCTGGCCGCTGCTCTGCACTACTCACGCGAAAAACAGATTGCCGTCATGAGTCATGCTGCCCCGGGGCCGGCGTGGAGACGCATGGCAGCCCGTTATCGACGGCGACTGGTGCATGTCCCCATTTCCCGCTTTGGTGCAGAAACCATCGAAAAACTACGGATTTTTCACGTTCTCAACGGCCAGCATATTCGCTCGTATGCTGATCACTTCATCCGCCGGCCATAGACTCGGTACGCCAGCAATGCCGCTCATGAAGATCACTGTGAAAAACGGCGATTTCGCTTAACCTTGGCTCTCTGAACTGCGATAATTCAAAGAGAAGGAACAGGACTGAGCCGGTGCATTACTGCCCTTGCTCAGTTTTTTTGTTGGTGACATCAATGCAGCATCTTGTTTTTGGCAGCTCTTCAATTCATGAAGCACCTCACGTCGCTCCTCGACCTGTCTGCGGATGATCTTGCCGCAATACTCAGCACAGCAGCTGATCTGAAAGCCCGTTATCTGCAGGGCGACCGACCGCAACTCTGCCCCGGCCGTGTGCTGGTACAGTTGTTCGAAAAACCTTCGCTCAGAACCCGCAACAGTTTTGAGGCGGCAATGATTCATCTGGGCGGATCCGGGATCTTCCTCTCCACTCAGGAAGCCGGCCTGAATGGTCGCGAAAGCCTGTCAGATATCGCTCGAGTGATCTCTTCCTTTGCTGATCTGATCACTATGAGAACGTTTTCTCAGCAGCTGATTGAGGACTTTGCGGAAGTCTCCAGCTGTCCGATCATC
>JALRDR010000099.1 GCA_023262145.1 Planctomycetaceae bacterium
TCTTCTCCGATCCCCCCCCGCCCCAAAGAAAAATCGCCGTCGGCTGTTGCCAGTTCACGACGGTTACAATTCACGCCGTCAGAATGAATGCTTGTCTTCCACGGAACACTGCCATGCCATTTCGCCTTCCATCGCAGACTCTGTCACTGCTGGCTCTGCTGCTGAGCAGCATTCCCTGCAACGCCTGCGGCGACGACCGTCCAGGAGTTATCGTCTTCATCGCGGATGACGTCAGCTGGAACGACTATGGCTGCTACGGAAATCACGCCGCTCTGACCCCCAATATTGACTGGCTCGCCGAACGTGGAATGCGGTTCGACAACGCTTACCTGACCGCCAGCAGCTGCAGTCCCAGCCGCAGCAGCATCATCACCGGACGCTACCCCCACAACAATGGCAAGGCCGCTGAACTGCACCAGCCCATCGCCGGTCATCTGCCGTGGTTTCCGGAACTGCTGCACAAGGCCGGCTACTACACCGCGCTCTCAGGCAAGAATCACATGGCCGTCGGGCCTGCGCCCGATGGATCAAAAGCCCGTCGCCCCACCGCGTTCGAACTCATTGATGCCGGCCGGGAGGAAGGAAACAGCGGAGGACATGCCAACTGGGTAAGGATCACACGCGAACGACCGCAGGATCGCCCCTTCTTTTTCTGGTTCGCTTCCTACGACGCCCATCGAGCATGGGATGCCGACAAACAATGGAACGTCGATCGCTATGGCCCAATGCATCGCCCGGAGGATGTCATCGTGCCCCCTTTTCTGGTCGATGACGCAGACACCCGCTCCGATCTCGCTTCGTACTACAACGAAGTCACACGCTTCGACTACTACATCGGGCAGGTACTGAATGAACTGCGCGAACAAGACGCTCTTGAAAACACACTCATCTTTGTACTTGCCGACAATGGACGCCCTTTTCCTCGAGCCAAGACCCGCATTCATGACTCCGGGATGAAAACAGCACTGGTCACCCACTGGCCAAAGGGAATCCGGTCCCGTGGACTGCCTGCCAGTGCACTCACCAGTGTGATCGATATCGCACCAACCATCCTGGAAGCAGCAGACGTGGCCATTCCCGAGTCCTTCCAGGGAACCAGTCTGCTGCCGGTGTTTTCTGACCCGCAGGCAACTGTTCGTAACTACGCCTTTTCAGAACACAACTGGCACGACTACGAAGCCCACGGTCGCGGTGTTCGCGGGGATGGACTGCTGCTGATCCGGAACTCCCGACCCTGCCTCGCATGGCAGGGACCAGCAGATTCTGTGCGATCGCCGTCACACCGCAGCCTGCAGCAGGCACGAGACGGCAGGCTGCTGAGTACAGCTCAGGCCGATGTTTTCCTCAGCCCACGGCCGCTGGTGGAACTGTACGACCTGCAGCAGGATCCCCATCAGCTGCACAATCTTGCCGGCACGCCGGAACTGGCCGACAGACAGAAACATCTGCAGTCCGTACTCGATCAGTGGATCGCCGATACCAAGGACAGTGTCCCCGAGGAAATCTCTCACGATGGCTTTGATCGGGAAACCGGGGAAGCCCTCAAAGGAACTGATTATCGCCGCACCACACCCGGAGAAGACCGCCAGGCAGTTCTAACCAACGCTCCCGGGCCCCGCTGAACTGACAGCAACTCCGCTGACAGCATCACTGCGCACAAATGATCAACGCTGACAAATGATCAGCGCTGTCGCTCGGCCAGCTGATCCAGTTCTGCCAGCTTCAGTCGCACGCTCAGTATCCATGGCTCCTCATCACTGGCCCAGTGGCCATAAGTGGTGGTGACAATGGTGCCGTCCGGAAGAAGCTCCACGCCCGGATAACTGGTGTCATAGGACTTCTGGTTGTCCTTGAGCCGCACCATGTACTGCCCGGGGTTCCCGCTCACCAGATCCTCCCAGCTGCCAACCCACGCCACCCAGTCGCCTTCAAACGGTCGATCAGCACGACTCTGAACCGATGAAATACAACGGAAGCTGATGAACAACCGTCCGTCAGCAGCGTACTTTCCCGTATGCCGGTCACCAGTCAGAGCAAGTGGCAACTCCTTCGGAGCAGTCCACGTCTTTCCTTCGTCCCGCGAAAAGATCACGTGCGAATTGTGCCGGCGTGCGTTTTCCCGCAACAACACCGCCATCGTCTTTCCATCCGGCGAACGAATGCAACCCGGTTCGCAGAGATTCACTTCCGCAGATTCAAACACAACTTCCGGAAACGACCATGTCAGTCCACCATCGGTCGATCGTGTCTGATACAGCCGAAACTCCGGCGTCCGCTTTCCACTGCCATCAAAGAAGCGCCCATCATCATGAAACATTGCCAGATAATGTCCGCGACCGGTCTGCAGAGCTTCCACAAAACCCATCACAACAATCCCGCCCCAGTCGCCAGCCGGCTGCAGTTCGCTCCACGACGCACCGTCATCTTCAGACACTGCCAGTCGAGCCGGATACAGGCCCGACCACATGATCAGTCGTTTTCGGCCATCCGGTCCAATCACGCGATGGATCGTCGGTACCTCCCGTGAAGTCGACCAGCTCTCCGGTGTCGGCAGACGCTCACTCCACGACAGTCCCCCATCCGTACTTCGCTTGTAGACAATCTCACCGCGGCCATGCCCCTTCGGATAGACACACAGGATCGTGCGGCCATCCTCCAGCAGACACGTCGAGGGATGGCCCAGATACTGCCCCGCCTCGCGATCAACGACGATCTGACGATCTGTTTGCTGATCCAGATCCAGCAACTGCGGCAGCTCTGCTGTCGGACTCTGTCCCGTACAGCGCGCCACCAGCAGAATCGCCAGAACCCCAGTCAGACTCCCCATCCGATGATCGCTCAATCTCATCTCACTTCGCTCCTGCAGACTTTTTCGCAACCATTGCCCTGCGATTCTCCGATCAGCGCCCTGCCACTCAGTTTCCCGACGTCGCAGCCTCCCATTTGCCGCGGAATCCGGGGCGTTCGAGCACCTCTGGATTCACCACTCCTGTGGGCCTGCGCCCCAGAGACAAGTCCAGCAGACTGCCACAGGCAGAACGCCCGATATCCCGAAATAGTTCCTCAGTCCACGCAATCGAATGCGGCGCCAGCAAAACGTTTTCCAGATCAGCAAATCGCGGCGGCTCCGTCACCGGTTCGGTCTCAAAACAATCCAGCGCGGCCCCCGCAATTCCCCCGCAACGCAATGCCTGATCAAGAGCCGCCTCGTCAACAATTCCCCCGCGAGCAAGATTCAGCAGCCACGCATCCGCTTTCATCCGCCCCAGCTCAACTGCTCCGATCAGCCCCCTTGTCTGCTCATTCAATGGACAATGCAACGACACAAAATCTGCCTGTTCCAGCAACTCCTCCAGTGTCACTTGCCGAACTCCCAGCCTCTCAAACACTTCCGGAGACGCATGCGGATCAAAGGCGATCGGCTGCTGCATGCCGAATCCACCCACCAGTTCCACCAGCTTGCGACCAATGCCACCCAGCCCCACAATCCCCAGCACCCGATCTCGCAACTCACTTCCCATGTAACCGCTGCGATCGTCCCAGCGACCCGAGCGGACCAGCCGGTCCTTCTGCAGCATGCGGTGAGAAAGTGCCAGCATCCAGCCGATCGTTGCCTCAGCCACCGGACGATCCACCGCCCCCGGAGTATTGGTCACCAGCACGTCGTGTTCAGTGCACGCCGCAATGTCCACTGTGTCAAATCCCACTCCGAACCGGGAAATACACAGCAGCTGGTCATTCCCCGCAAGCGATGCCTCAGTCACTCTCGGAGTCAGCACCAGAGCTGCCTGGCAGCCACGCAGCTGATCCGCATGGATCTCAGGAAAATGCTTCTCAAACCCGGACGTCACAATATGCGAATGCCCCGCAAACGTATCCAGCCCGATATCCCGATACCGTGGCTGACCATGCTCATCCTGAAAATCCGCAGTGATCGCAACTCGAAAACTACCGCCTGCCGCTGAATTCATTGCTGCACCTTTTTCAGTCGCGAGTAAATCCGGGAGCTACCAGAATGCGTTCCGGCAGCGGTCCTGCATACACCCAGATCATCTCCATCGGTTGCTCTGTCTCATTGATGAAATAGTGCACACGTCCCCGTGGAATCATCGCCGTGGCGCAGTCCGCAAGCGAGTACCTTCGCCCCTCAACCAGACAGTCCGCAGATCCACGAATAATGCAGATCGACTCATCGAAGTCATGCAGATGATCCGGGAGTCGCCCCTGTGAGCCAAATCGAGCATATCCACCGCTCATCTCCAGCCCCGGAACCAGCTCGGCGTTGAAGTAGTCCACAAATTCAGAATTCGGCCCCACATGCGCTGATCGCTCCGCAGTGGCTATGCGAGTCACGCGCTCGAATCCTTCCACCCCCGGCGAATCGGCCGCCATCGAAACGGCAGAAAACTGCTGAGTCACCAGCTCACGCGTCGGCTGCGCCGATGCCAGCGCCACGTGCAGACGAGCAGCCCGATCTGCGTCCGGGTTCAATGCCTGATGCGGCAGCCAGCGGGGAATGGTGATGTTGTCGAGCGGCCCCAGCAGATAGCAACGCCCCTCCACCGACACCTC
>JALRDR010000171.1 GCA_023262145.1 Planctomycetaceae bacterium
TGGTCTGACCTTCAGCCGGATCCATGGCCAGAGGTTTCTCACAAAGCACCATCTTGCCGGCTTCTGCTGCTGCAATCGCGATTTCGGCATGGCTGTTGTTGGGCGTGCAGATATCGATGGCATCAATGTCGTCGCGCTGGATCAGAGCCCGCCAGTCGGTTTCGGTTGATTCGTACTGCCACTGCTGTGCAAAGGCCGCCACAGCCGCTTCATTTCTTCCGCAGACAGCCTTGAGCACAGGGCGGTACTGCAGGTCGGGGAAGAAGTCATTGACCCGTTTGTAGCCATTGGAATGAGTACGCCCCATAAAGCCGTAGCCGACCAGTCCGATATTGAGCGGTTTCTGTGACATGATCTGTCCTTTGCAGCAGCAGTTGCAGAATTAAGCGGTGAAAGTAAGCAACGGGGATCGCTGGCCATGCTGCGATCCCCGGTAAAAGAGTTGAAAGGGATCAGGACCAGCCGTGTGCGTCACGTACGCGAATCATGGCATCCAGAATCGTGTTCCATGTCCGAGGATCCTCAAGCGTGGCATTCGGGAACATACAACCATCCCAGCAGATGTGCTGAATGCCACGTTCCGTCGCTCCCTGCAGCCAGTAGCCGGCACAGCGAGTAATATCCAGCTTGCCGTTTGGATCGTCGGCAGGGCAGTGCTTGCCGGTCTTGTCATGAGAACCAGCCCCGTGAACTTCCCCGTCATTCTGAGCAACATGGAAGTCGATGGTCCACGGACGCAGCTTGTCTGTCATCTGAGCATATGCGGCCCAGAATTCTTCCTCTGAATAGCCGGGCTGGACCAGTGCATGCTCCGGAGCGTTGTAGCCCAGCAGATAGAGGTAGGTGTGCGCAAGGTCTGCCTGGAAACCCAGAGTGTCCGGCATACCCACTTCTTCAAGCAGATCCAGCATGTCCTTCCAGCTGTGCATTCCGGCCCAGCAGATTTCTCCCTCAGCGGCCAGTCGCTGTCCGTTGCCTTCGGCAATTCGAGCGGCTTCGCGGAATGTCTCGGCGATTCTCGCAGTGCTTGCCTGCGGGTTCTCACGCCACTTCTCAACGCCGAATTCTGCGGAGTCAATGCGGATGACACCGTACTTGCGAATGCCATGATCTTCGAACACGCGAGCAATCCGACAGGCCATTTTTACGGCACTGAGGAATTTTTCGCGTGCTGCATCATCGCCCATGGCGGAGTCACCGACGGTGCCCGGCCACACCGGAGCAACAAGTGACCCCACGGAGAAACCATGGGATCCAATCTGATCAGCAATCTGTCGCAATTCGTCGTCGCTGGCTTCCGGGTTGGTGTGCGGCAGAAACAGAAAGTAATCGATGCCATCAAACTTCTGCCCGTTTACTTCTGCAGCCGCTGTGAGCTGCAGCATGCGCTCCAGACTGATTGGCGGTTCCTGATCCGGTCCATCGCCTTTGCCGACAAGACCCGGCCACATTGCGTTGTGCAGTTTGGGGGCTGCATTTGTCATTCCAGTACTCCTGTTCTGAAAGTCACGGTAAGAATGCGAAGATCGGCTTTACAGAACAGACTCTGATTGCCGCAAAAAAATCAGGAAAAGGCTGCCGGTTTCACGACACAACGGCGTGCCACCAGCCCGGTTCGTGATGCTGCCGGAAATTGCAGAAACGCGATTTACGGCCTGCTGTCGCAAGTGCCCCTGCGACAGTCACAGCGACCGCACAGTGACAGTCACAGTGATGTTGATGGCACAGTGATGTTGATGGCACAGTGACGGTACAGTGATGGCACAGTGATGGCACAGTGACGGTACCACGGCCGCACCTCGAAGCAGGACAGGGACTGTCCTGCTTCGCTGCCGTCTCTGCTGTTGCCACGCAACAGAGATTTACGTGTGGTTTCATTCGCGAAAACTCGTCATGACATTCGCAGATGCGAACTGGCCGTTCATCGACAATCCCGCTGAACAGCCTGAAACGAATCACGCAGATCCCGCCTGGAAGGAATAATGACGGAATTCTCTGCGTTTGAAAAGTGAACTCGGGGTCCGCTGCAGCAACAGCCCTGCCGACACTGAATCCACAGAATCAACTGACAAGGGACGCAGTTAGTGAGCTTGCCGGCGTGCCGGTTTTGCTGCTGAGGAGACCAGCTGGAAGGCCAGCGAAAGCGAGAGTGCTGTTGTCGCCGGCCGGGCGGACGGGAGGTGGTCAGGGAGCCAGAAATTTCACAGGCAGCGGCGCATCAAGAGTATCGCTCCCGGCTTTGAAGCCTCCCCCATCCACATCCACAAAGACGGGATTGGACAGTGCTGCGGGTGCCTGCCCGCCCCAGCCAGGGCCGCTGACCGGTCCCAGTTTCTGAGCACTGTGTCCGGTGAGCACAATCAGATGGGCATCATGCGGCAGGCTGATCTCCAGCTTATGCTCAAACTTCACCGTTGTATTGCGGAACAGCTGTGGAGTTTTTTTGCGGGTAAAGGTCAGTTCATTGCTGGCTCGACCATTCACCAGAACCTTGACCGTATCGACGTCCAGCCAGTTGGCACACTGCACGCGGATGTGAGCCTGAACCCTGCCGGAGGCTGCCCGCAGATCGTCGCCGGCGATTGCGTGCGGTTGATCTGAGCCGGCTGCAGCGAAACTGGCTTCCAGATAAGGGCCGTTGGACATGATGAGATGACCGTTGCGACCTGCATCCCGGATTTCATCACTGTTAATGGCTGCCGGGTCATCGGTACTGGAGCGGACCCAGATGCGAAGTCCGCCGGAACCGTGAAAGTTGTAGTGGGAATCAGAATTGACGACGCCCCAGATGCGAAATCCCTGATTCAGCAGCTGCAGCCAGTTGAATGCAGTGTGGTTGCGTACGGGTTTCCCATCCTGCATCTGAAATGCAGTGGGGTTGAGCAGATGATCGATCGGATGGATTTCCATCACGTGGATCAGCGGAAACGAACGACTGTAGCCTTCGTCCGGCTGCTGATTACCGTCCTTGTCATAGAACAGCCAGCCGATATCCGGGTGATTCTGCTGGATGAGTTTTTCGCTGTTGTTGTCCCACGCTGCAAGTCGTTCCAGCTGTGCTTCAGGGCTGACATCCGTGACCGGTCCGCCACCATCCTGTGTGCGGGGACGATGCACCATGGGAAAGACATTCTGATGGTTCAGTGGCAGCGGGGATCCGGTCAGCTCCATACCGGAAACCGTAGCAACAAAAGCTTCCAGCTGCAGGTTTCGCAGGTGATGAGCATAGGTACTGACACGGTTGTGTTCGGTGCAGGGGGCAAATTCAAGGTGCTCCGCTGCAAGATTCAGTACGCGTCCCAGCTGGCTGCCGGTATTGTCTCCCGAGGGGGAGCTGTGGCTGTGAAAGTCTGCACTGATCCAGCCCGGCGTCTGCAGGAGTCGCGGCAGCGTGACGGTGCGTTCGGCCGTCTGTCCGGCTGTGATCTGCAGTGTTGTAAATTCGGCGTGGTATTCGGGACCACGACTGATAATCAGCTCATAGGTCCCAGCAGCGAGTTCCTGCTGGACGTGGCCGTTGTGCGTGTACGCGAGGTTCTTCACGCGATGTTCGGCCGTTTCGGGTGCCCAGTCCGGCGTCGGCGTCGGTGCTCTGCCGATGAATTCCACCTTGGCGGGCAGCAGTTGTCCCTGTTCATCAACAATCTTCAGAACGGCTGAACCAGCGTGATAGTCGTTCTGGTGAATAAGCAGCTGGTCTCCGCTGACGCTGATGGGCTGGGCGGCAAAGGTTTGTCCAGCTACCGAAACCTGAGCCGTGCCCGTGAGTTTCGGCAGTCGCAAGACTGCGCTGCCCTGGTCTGAGGTCACCACAGTTCCGCGGCTCTGGTCTGCGAACTGCAGCTGCACGCGAGCTTCAGGTATCGGGCGTCCGTTGGCGTGCACATGCAGCGTCAGCGGCTGCAGTTCAGAGAGCTTTCCGTCGGTTGTTTCCACATCCGCCAGTAGTTCGGGCAGATCACGATTCACAAACAGCTGCCGCGTCAATGAAGCCTGTTCACCAGGGGCAAGTGTGATGCTGTCGGCATCTTCCCGTTCGAACGTGAGCACGGATTCGCGGGAGCTGCCCTTTACCCGCACGCGATGCTGTGGAGCGCGGATTCCGACGGCCTGCTGCCAGAAGACGTCGTGGAACCAGAACATCGGCTGCAGTCCGTCCGGAGTACGGGGCATGATTTCCTTTCCACTGTCAGCACGCAGATCATCGCTCAGACTGACCGTCTGTATGTTGTCTGAGGTGTTGGTCCAGGTGGTTGTGAGCTGCAGGAACAAGTCATCGGGGCCGACAGACCAGGTGGCCTGACAAGCCGGCAGGCGATCGCTGCCCGGGGCGGAAACGGTCACTGCAGCAGTGCCATCCTGCGTCTGTTCGGGTCCCTGTAGTGCAAACTCTGAAAACGCGTGTTGGCGGCGCGCTGGATAGTAAGCGCTGAGCTGATCGCTCTGGTGGGAACGTACCGTCAGATCGATGAGTGCTCCGGCAACAGTGCGAACGGTCATATTGGCATTACGGGACGCAACAGGTCTGGCAATGACCGCGCGCAGATGACGGTTCTGCAGCACAAAGTCTCCGTAAATGGCATCCACTTCCTTGCCGGACGGCACCAGCTGATCCCAGTTGTCCGGGCTGAGCTCCTGGACAAGGACTGCCGGCTCATCGGCAACGCTGGCGGCAGCGAGGCTGTACAGCGCCGCGATCAGCAGTGTGCAGCGGCACTTCACGAACGAACTGCAGAAGTCTGCAGCGGCAGGCGATGTGAAACTCATGATTATGGTGCTCCGGTGGGATGATCAGGACATCGACGTCTGATGCATCATGCTCACCAAAGCAGATTTCGCAAGCTGCACGCCCCATTGCAGTCTGTCAGTGCCCGGAACTTGTGCAGCAATCGCCGGGCGGGAAGCAGTTGTCTTCAGCCTGCTTTCTGACGGTCGTCCATCTGGTGCAGTCGGTTGTAGAGCGTTTTCAGGGCGATGCCCAGTTCCCTTGCCACGGTCGGTTTGTCGCCGTTGTGGCGTTCCATGGCGGCCACAATCATTTCTTCTTCCATTTCGCGAAGAGTGCGCGGCTGGAGGGAAACCGGGGCCGGCGTGCTGACTTCAGGCAGTCTTTCAGTTGCCGACGTGTTGGCCGTGATCCCGACAGTCCGCTGCAGGCTGTGAGGAAGATCCGCCGGTTTAATTGTATTTCCGTCTGAGAGGATCGCTGCATACTCCAGCACATTTGCCAGTTCACGCACATTTCCCGGCCACGGATGTGCCTGCAGGACTGCAATGGTCTCCGCGGGCAGCATGGATGCCGGAATGGTGGATTTCTTCAGGTGGCGAGCCAGCAGATGTGTCGACAGATCGGGAATGTCATCCAGTCGCTCACGAAGTGCCGGCAGATAGATTTCAAACGTGTTGATACGGAAGAACAGATCTTCGCGGAACTCCCCGGCATCCACCATTTCCTGCAGTTCGCGGTTTGTGGCACAGACGATACGCACATCGACGTGAGACGGCTCGTTATCACCAACACGGCGGATTTCACCGGATTCCAGAAATCTGAGCAGCTTGACCTGCATGGATTTGTCCAGCTCTCCCAGCTCGTCCAGAAAGAGTGTGCCTCCGTTGGCAACTTCGAACAGCCCGGTGCGATTCGCATCGGCTCCGGTGAATGCACCCTTGCGATGGCCAAAGAATTCACTCTCAACAAGATTCTCCGGGATCGCACCGCAGTTCACAGCGACGAATGCGGCTCCGCTGCGTTCACTTTGTTCGTGAATTCTGCGGGCCACCATTTCCTTTCCGGTTCCGGTTTCGCCGAGGATCAGTACGGCGGAATCCGCGGGCGCCACACGGTCGATCAGCTTCTGGACCCGCTGCATGGGGATGGAATTACCAATCAGATCAGATCGTCCCTCAGAACGCTGCAGCCGGCCCTCAAGCGCCGTTGCCTTGTTTTCCAGCGCCTTCCTGACGGCGATGCGGTCAAGCACATTGCCGATTTCAAACAGTGAGACGGGTTTGGGCAGAAAGTCATAAGCACCCATGCGGATGGCGCGAATCGCGTCGTCGCGGTCACCATGTCCGGTGCTGATCACACAGTCGGTTTCCGGTGAGTGTTCGCGGAGATAGTCGACAACATCCCAGCCACTGCCACCGGGCATCCGGAGGTCGATGATTGCGGCATCAAAGACGTTTTTTGCTGCAGCGTCGAGTGCTTCCCCGGGGGACCGGACCACAGTGGCTGTGTGCCCCATGCGGGGGAGTTCAGATTGCATCATCTCTGCGATATTCTGTTCGTCGTCAACAAACAGAACTCGCAGTCCGTTTTTCTTGCGTGCACTCACAGCCTGCTCCATGGCCATCTGCGTCAAGCGTTCCGGAGGTTTCCTTACCGAACCGGAAATCCTGCAACATGTCTTCCTGATGCCGACCGGTCTGTACTGACAGGGACATTGCTGTCCGCATGCAGCGGCAATTCCTGCCGGTTGGCGAGCCGCGAATCTACCACAAGCAGGCGGAGCGGGCAACGCGACTTTTTCACGGTGTTTTGCGGCTATTGAGGACTTGAATCCGGTGTTTCAGTGGACTGGTCAGGAGCTGCAACGGGTGTCCAGTGACTGAATGTGGCAGCCTGTCCTGTAGTTCTTCCGGTCTGATCAATCAGATTCCAGATGATCGCTCGCTCGATCAGAAATCGTCTGCCGGAACTGCTGATACGAATTCCGCGGTAATCATCAACAAACCCATCGCGTGTCGCACGCGCCATCATCGCTGCACGTTCCTCACGATGCATCGGTTCGGCCGTCATGCGGGACGGCATCGATGTCAGCGTGGCCGCATCCAACTCCCACAACTGCATGGTGGTGCGATTGGCATAGTTGAGGATTGGATCTGCCTGTGTCCCGTGAGAAACGGTGGCGAAGGGAGCTTCAAACAGCCGTTGCGCTTCATCTTCCGGATCGCCGCTGCGAGGAATCAGCTCGCGGCCAAGGAACCACGCGAAGGAGTCGAGCATGATCTGCACGTGGGCGATCCAGTCGGCCGCTTTCCAGGGCTCCCCGATTGTCTGCGGATCAAATGCGAGAGCGGTTGTTACCGTGTCTGTTGTTGGGGTGTCTGTGTCCGTACTCGCTGCGGGATCTTCCTGTCGCGGTCGAGGTGGAGGCGGCCCGGGGTACTGGTAGAACTGACATTCGAGCCGTCCGTTGAACAGTTTTCGCCGACGTGGAGCGCGTCGTCCGAAGTGTTTTTCGAAGTATCTGTTGGATGTGATGACATAGATGCTCCAGGTATCCAGCGGTCGGGTGACACTGCCCAGAACGCGATACGCCGCTTCGACTTCGGCGGTTTCTCCAAGACGTTCGCCGTAGGGTGGATTCGTGATCATGACCCCGTAGTCCTGCCGCGTCCGGAAATCGCTTAGTTCCTGCTGGCGAAATTCAATATCTGATGCGACGCCCGCCTCCCGGGCGCCACGTTCCGAAAGTTTGATTGCTGCATAGTCGTGGTCATAACCAAGGATCGGCAGAGTGAGGCGTGGCTGACGCAGGTCTCTGGCTTCCGTGCGGACTTCCTTCCAGATACGACGGTCAAACCACTGCCAGTCTTCGGCGATGAAACTGCGTTGCAGCCCGGGGGCCATGTTGCGGCCAATCAGAGCCGCCTCGATCGGAATTGTGCCACTGCCACAGAACGGATCCACCAGTTGTCGCTCACGGTTCCAGAAGCTGAGCTGAATGAGTCCGGCGGCCATTGTTTCCCGCAGGGGAGCCGGGCCGACCTTCTGGCGATAGCCGCGTTTGTGCAGACCATCGCCGGAGGTATCGATGGTGAGTGAAGCAAGATTCTTCAGCAGTGAGACTTCAATCTGGTACAGAGCCCCGGATTCCTCAAAGCGAAATCGCTGATAACGACCACGCAGACTCTCGACGATTGCCTTCTTCACGCAGCCCTGGACCGCCGGGACGGAGTGCAGCGCTGACTGCACGCTCCGGCCGGCGACCGGAAAGCGAGCATCCATCGGGAGCAGATCTGCCCAGGGCAGAGCTTTCGTCTGATCAAACAGAGCATCGAAGTCGGGGGCCGGGAATTCTCCCAGGCAGATCAGTACGCGGTCGGCAGAACGCAGCCAAAGGTTGCAGCGGGCGATGTCCTGTTCATCTCCACGAAAGTGAACGCGACCGTCCGTAACCCGCAGATCGCTGTACCCCAGACGTTCCAGTTCCCGCGCAACTACGGCTTCCAGACCAAAGGTGGCGGTGGCCATGAGGTGAAATCGGGACATTCAGGAATCCGTCGGTTATGCAGAAATGCGTTGTTCAGAACAGAAATGATCAGCGTAATTCGGAAGTCGGGCGAACGACTGCCCTGGCTGAGCGTGAATGATCCCTGCAAGTCGCAGCAGAGCCCAGGTGGCAGCAGAGCCGTGTTCGGGCCGTCAGTTCAGGCTGCGTGTGGTCACGCAGCGGCCCAGCACGTCCTGTTATAGCAAAGAACGTTCGTCAGATTCCGGTCTGGATTCATTACCCCTGCAGAGAATACAGTTTTCAGGAATTCAGCGACGCGAATGATCGGGATTTCATCGAGGCGGCACGGATCGGCTGCTGCAGCTGGGGCTGGAGTCTTGTTACGGGATTATGTCAGACGAACTGGAATCATCGGGGTCTGCCTGAGCCTGCTGATACCCGGCACTGCGGCGGATGAACGCCCTGCAGCCGACAAGTCTGCGCTCAGCGGGATCGTGCTGGAGGGCACAGCAGGTGTTGCCGATGTCCCCGTCTGTCTGTGTGACGGAGTCACAGGGAAGCCGCTGACATTTCCGCATTATCAGCCCATGACCTACACCGGGGCGGAAGATTTTTCCCGTGCAGCGGCCATTGTGCTCACCGACGAACGGGGCCAGTTTCGGTGTACTGAGGTCCCTGCGGGGAACTACCGTCTG
>JALRDR010000675.1 GCA_023262145.1 Planctomycetaceae bacterium
GCCAGTACAGTGCAAGTGCAGAACTGCTGGATCAACGGCCGAATCAATGATCTTCAGGGCACTGTGAATGCCGCTGAAAACTCACTGAATGCTCCTGACCCGCTCTTTGACACCGACTTCACGCCTCAGAATCCGCAGTACGATGGTATCGGGTTTCGTTCGCCAGCTCAGAAGGATGCAACTCATGTTCCCGCAAAGAATTCAGGCCCCTGACAATCGCAGCCTCCCGCTGCTGCGCTGCTGCCTGCTTGCGGCAATGATGCCTGTTGCGCTGATCGGCTGCAGTTCATCCGAGCCGGAATCGCAGCCCCGTACGCAGGCAAGTGAAAAAACAGCAGCAAAGTCGCCCCGAAATAACGCCGCTGCGGCAGGAGGCAACAGCGGAATTCTCGGACAAGTCGCTGATTTCACACTCACAGATCAGCACGGACGCACAATCTCGCGTGCGGATCTGGACGGCAGCGTCTGGATCGCCACTTTTGTTTTTACGCGATGTACGCTGACGTGTCCGATCCAGTCACGATGGATGGCAAGACTTCAGGAACGGTTACGTGAGGAGCCATCACGGGAATCAATTCGCCTGGTGAGCTTCAGTGTCGACCCCACGTTCGATACGCCTGAGGTGCTTAACAAATACGCCGCAGACCTCAATGCAGACGGGGACTTCTGGCATTTCCTGACAGGATCGCGTGAGGAAATCTGGGAGCTTTCCAGGAACAGCTTTCACCTGCCGGTTGCCGATGTCGCGGCTAACAGTGCGATGCCAATCGTACATGACCCCGGAGTTGTGCTCGTCGACCGTCAGGGACGGTTACGCAAATACATGGATGTCGTCAGCAATGACAGTCTGGAGCCGATGCTGCAGGCACTCAACATGGTCCTTGGTGAATTTCAGCCATCACCGGAGCAGTGGAACAGTGACGAAGATGCAGCGACGGTGACTCATCTGGCGCAGCCCCCGGAAATCCTCAACACCATGAACTGGCTTGCTGTTCGCTCAGAGCAGCAGCAGCTGGCGGCGGAGGAATCCGGGGTATTTCATAAGTTTCAGCTCACCGATCGCCTATCAGAATCCGGAATCACATTCCGCAATCAGATTCTGGATGAGCAGCGATCCCGCCTGCAGGTGAATCACTACGACCATGGAAACGGCATCTGCACAGCAGATGTTGACACCGACGGTCTGCCGGACCTGTACTTTGTGAATCAGGCTGGCGACAACGCCCTGTATCGCAATCTGGGAGGCGGACGCTTCGAGAACATTACTGCCGCATCGGGTCTTGCGGTTCCTGACCGAATCAAGGTCTCTGCATCATTTGCAGATATCAACAATGATGGGCTGCCGGACGTCTTCGTGACCACAGTGCTCGGCGGAAACAAGCTCTTTCTGAATCAGGGTCAGGGACGGTTCACGGACGTGACAGAATCCTGGGGTGTGGATTATTCCGGGCATTCATCGGCAGCTGTGTTCTTCGATTATGACCACGATGGGTTCCTCGATCTGTTCGTCTCCAATGTCGGCAAGTTCACCTCCCAGGAGCAGGTCACGGTTCGTCGGGACCGGACGACAGAGTTACCAGAGAAGGACGTCACCTACTTCGCCGGAATCAAGGATGCGTTTGGCGGCCATCTGAAACCGGAGCTGACAGAGACAAGTCTGCTTTACCACAACGAAGGTGGACAGAGATTTGTTGAGGTATCGCAGGAAGCTGGCATTGTTGATACCGGCTGGGCCGGGGCCGCCCTGCCCATGGACGTCAATGAAGACGGCTGGA
>JALRDR010000359.1 GCA_023262145.1 Planctomycetaceae bacterium
CCTGCAGCGAACGATGATGCACAACGGCCTGTTCAGCCAGTCAATTTTTCGAACAACAGCCGCTGTTCCTTCATGGCGGCGACCTTGTCTTCCGGATTCCCTCGCGCCTCCAGCAGTATCCAGCCTTCGTAGTCAATTCCGCGAAACAGCGTGAACAGGTCGGCGTAGGGATACTTCGGATCCTCCAGTTCGCGAACGTGGACCGTTTTCCCAAAGCGACCTGAGACGAGTTCAAAGTTGTGCTGCAGTCCCTCGCCGTTCAGATCTTCTCCGTTGCAATTCCAGCAGATTGTGGCATTCGGGTGGTCTGCGACGTCGAAGATTGCCTTCATCACCGGGAGTTCGCTGGTACCTGGACCGTGCACTTCGACGCGAATCTCCTGGCCATACTGCTGGCCATAGGCGGCAACCTCATTCAGTGCCTTGCCGATTTGTTCGATGGTTTTTTCCTGCGGAACGTCCTTGACGAAGGAATTGGGCTTCACCTTCACGCCGGTTCCACCGCAATCGTGCATCAGCTGAATGTAGCTTTTCGTCAGCTCAATGTTGGCCTGAAGTTTTTGAGGGTCGTTCTCGTGGTATTGCGCATTGGATCCGTACCCGACGAGAGTCACCGGGCTGTCTGCAAACCGCTGACGCACTTCCTTGCGTTCTGCTGCCGACAGTGACGGCTCAACACCATGTTTGTGCTGAGTCCGCACTTCCACACCCAGAAGCCCGGATGCCTCACAGGCTGCCAGCAGTTCCGGAAGTTGCATGTGCTGCCCCCAGAGATAGGTCACCAGACCAAACTTCATTTTACTGGCAGGAAGCGGTAAAGCCGACGCCGGCGAAGCCAGCACGGATGTCGGCAGTGCGGAAACCAGACCGGCAGCGGAGATACCGGCCAGCATGTCACGTCGGGAGAATAAACGCATCAGAAGTGCTCCTGAAATGTGGCTGGGCGTCAGAGCAGAATGGAACAATTCTGAGGAATCAGTCTTCCATGACTTCCTGTTCCTTCGCGGCGGCTATGGAGTTGACAATACCCTCGTATTTGCGAGTCAGGTCCTGAACCTGATC
>JALRDR010000379.1 GCA_023262145.1 Planctomycetaceae bacterium
GCTGAGTGCTGCACGGATTGAAGAACAGTACAAAATGGCTGCGACGCGAGTGCAGCAGATTCGCGCCAGTGGTCGGCAGGATCTGATTGCCGGGCTGAGTCCACATGCGTCTTACACTGTGCATCCGGAATTGCTGCAGAAGCTGACTTCGCTGAGTACTGAGTACGGGTTGCCGATGGCAATGCACCTTGCTGAGACGCGTGCGGAAATGCAGTTGCTGGAATATGGCAGCGGCGAGCTGGCGGAGATGCTGCAACGGATGGACCTGTTCAGTGCGAAGCTGTTTCCCGGCGGACGTACGATTCGTGAGTTGCTGGAGATAATTGCAGCAGCTCCACAGGCACTGGTGGTGCATGGCAATTATCTGGGGCAGTCAGAGCTGAACTTTCTGCAGCAGCAGCCGCAGATGACAGTTGTTTATTGTCCGCGGACACATGCCTGGTTCCGGCATGCAGTTTATCCGCTGCAGATGATGCTGACTGCTGGCATTCGCGTTATTCTGGGAACCGACAGTCGTGCATCCAATCCGGACCTGGATCTGTTGCGTGAACTGGCACTTGTGCTGCAGCAGAATAAATGGCTGAAAACGGAAGATGCCGTGAGTATGATTTCTGAGCAGGCAGCAGTTGCGCTGGGGGGCCGGACCTGTGTCACCGACTTTTCTGCGGGAAGTGCAGCTCTGGGAACTCTGCTTGGTGTGGAGGGCGATGATCTGTCCCCGCGTCAGCTGCTTGCCAACGGGGCAGTATCTGCGGTGAGCAGACTGGATCATTAATCGTGCAAGGCTTCTTTTCAAAACCAGCATCGCTTGCATCAGGAGGACTGTCAGATGAATGGGATTACAGAGAATTCGCTGGTAACTCTGGTTCTGCTTGTCGGGGCAGCTGCGGTTGTGCTGATCCTGCGAGTACGGCGGGGTAAGCTGATTGGTGGCGGGTTGATTCTGGCGGCGGTCCTGGTGTGGGGGCTGGATTCTGTCGTGGAATCTCCCGCCGAGCAGCTGGAAGCTCGGCTGCATGGTTTACGCAGTGCGTTTGTCTCCGACGACATTGAACTTGTGCACACATTCGTGGCGGAGGAGTGCGAGGAGCTGCGGGTGGTGGCAGAACAGGCGCTGGATCTGGTTCAGATCGCACCTACAATGTCAATCCGCAGTTATGAAGCTCAGATTTCAGCGGACGGTCAGAGTGCGGATGTGAACTTTCGGGCAAATGGGGGAGTGACGCCCCGCAGTAGCGATGTCACCATCTCCGGGTTCGGGGCACAGCATGTCGCGACGCGCTGGAGCACACACTGGATCAGAGAAGCAGACAACTGGGTCCTCGACCGGGCCACTCGCCTGGATCCGCTTTCTGGGCAGGAAATCGGGACACTTTCCGCAGACTGACGGGGCAGGTTTTGCCAGGAAAGGCCTGCTTTTTGGCGAAGATTGTGCTCCGCGATCCTCTGCAGACAAGCGTGGGGCCTTTTGCGAATTGGGCTCTGTTTGTTGGCTGGGCCATATTTGCGGTTCGCTCCGCCGTTGCCAGAGCAGTGGAAAAAAGCCTGCTAACTTGCCCGGTTCAGGGCTCGCGTTGTTTGTTAGTCAGGGGTGACCGGGTAGAATTCGGGGTTTGCTGCAGCGGGGATTTCATGGGGTTCTGGGTACCTGCGTCCCGACGCCGGTGATCAACCTCAGGCTTGCAGCATGCGTACCGGGCTGTGCGTCCTGCAGCGTCTGCATTTGTAAGGCGTTTGCATTCACAGGGGCTTGCACTTGTATGGCGTCGTCCTGGCCGGTTGGCCCGGAAGACGTGTGCTGGTTGCAAGCGGGGGTTTTCGTCCCGGTGCTGGCAGGTCAGACCCATCTCGCAGAATCCGGCGTACAGGGTGCATTCAGCAGACCGCATGATGCAGAATGTTGAGCACGCGTACTCTGTCTGGCGAGGTACCGGTTGAAAATGGCGGACGACGCAGAGCGGTGTCTACCCGGTTCCTGTGCACAGTCTGCGGGTTCTGAACGATCTGAATTCTGCGGCAGGTTCTGGCAGGGGGCAGTTCCTTTGCATACGGATGCTGTCGCAGTTTTTGCGGTGATCGGTGAGTGATCACCAGGATAGGCTGAATTAATAGAGTGAGGAATCATGCCAGTAGTTCTCGCACGATTCCGCGTGTGAATAGCCGATGGTGGCGGTTTGAAAAGCAGGCTGACGGCACCACGGATTCTGCATCTTCCGGTACATTTTTTGTTTATTTGATCAGAAGGAAGGCTGCCAATGCGTAAGGCATGGTTTCATGTGATGCGGACGGCTGTTGTGGCGGGACTGGCGGTCTCGACCGCAACTGCCGCGGCCCAACAGGCAACGCCCGCTCCACCGCAACCGGACTTTCCTCCGTTTGCTTCGGTCAGCAGTGGTTATGAAAAGGTTGTTACAGAGCCGGGTGTACAGCCAATGTACACGCTGTATGTGAACCGGAACGAAGCCCAGGTTCTTGCGGAGTTACCTCGCGATTTCGCCAGCAAGAAGTACTTCATCGCAACTACCGTAGCAAGCGGTGAAACGTATGCTGGACTGCATGCGTCGGAGTATTACGTCTACTGGCGTCGGTACAACAAGCGTCTGGCTCTGATGGGGCCCGAGATTGATACTCGTGCTGAAGGTGAGCGAGAAGCGAAGGATTCGGTCAAGCGTCTGTTCACGGACCGTGTTCTGATGGAAGTGCCGATTGTTGCGATGGGGGCAGGCGGCGGTCCGGTCATCGATCTGGACGCAATGTTGCTGAACCCGGATACTCGATACAGCATCGGACCGGCGCAATTCAATGCCGCAATGACTCAGCGTGGCATCATGGCGATTCGCACGGCGAAGGCCTTCAGTGAAAACGTGGAGATCTCCTTTGAGGTACCATCGACAGAAGGCGGCACGCTGAAGATTCTGCATTTTTCCATCAGCAACATTCCTGACAATACTGGCTACAAGCCGCGTGTTGCAGACTCCCGAGTGGGTTTCTTCACAACGTCCTATTCTGATCTGGCTCGCTATGATGATCGCGAGACAAGAGTTCGCTACGCGAACCGCTGGTTCCTGGAGAAAGCGGATCCACGTCTGCAGGTCAGTCCTCCGAAGAATCCGATTGTGTTCTACATTGAGCACACGACTCCAATTCGTTATCGCCGCTGGGTACGAGACGGGATTCTGGCGTGGAACAGGGCTTTCGAGAATGTGGGACTGACGAACGCAATTGAGGTGTATTATCAGGATGCTTCGTCCGGGGCGCACATGGACAAGGATCCTGAGAACGTGCAGTACAACTTTGTTCGCTGGCTGAACAACGACATTGGTACTGCGATTGGTCCCAGCCGGGTGCATCCATTGACGGGTCAGATTCTGGATGCTGACATCATCCTGACAGACGGCTGGATTCGGCATTATCGCAAGCAGTTTTCGGAGTTGTTGCCGAAGATTGCCATGGAAGGTTATGGTCCGGATACGCTGGCGTGGCTGGCAATGAATCCGCAGTGGGACCCGCGTGTGCGACTGGCCAGTCCGTCGATGCGAGCAAGTATTTCCGAGCAGATTCAGGCTCAGAGCGCCCAGCCTTTTGCCGGTCATCCGCTGTTCAGTGCAGACTCCGCAGTGCTGGGCGACCAGGAGTACGACGGTCTGCAGCGAAGCAGCCAGGTGAACGGTCTGTGTCTTGCGGCAGACGGCCTCTCCATGGATGTTGCCATTGCAAGGATGACGTTTGACATGATGGCCGCTGCGGCCGATGAGGGCGGAGAAAAGCCAGCGGCAGCAGAAGGAGAACAGAAGAAGGAAGAAGAGAAAAAGGAAGATCCCGGCCAGATACTGGATGGCATGCCGGAGTCATTCGTCGGCCCACTGATTGCTCACCTTGTGGCTCACGAAGTCGGTCACACTCTGGGGTTGCGACATAACTTCAAGGCATCCAGCGTCTACACTCTGGATCAGATCAACAGTGAAGAGGTGAGTGGCCAGAAGCAGCTTGCTGGTTCGGTGATGGATTACATCGGTGTCAACTACCGACTGGAATCGGGCCAGATGCAGGGTGACTACTCCATGACCGGAATTGGCCCTTACGACATGTGGGCGATTGAGTATGGCTATACCTTTGGTGACACCAAAGAAGTGCTGAAGCGTGTTGCCGAGCCTGAGCTTGTCTTTGCCACCGACGAGGATACCGGCGGACCGGATCCGCTGGCTCGTCGCTATGACTTCTCAAAGAATCCGCTGGATTTCGCTGAGGAGAGCATGAAACTGGCAAACTTCCATCGTGCCCGCCTGCTCGAAAGTTTTATCAAGGACGGAGACAGCTGGGATCGCGTTCGATATGGATATGGGCTGACGCTGAGCATGCAGACTCGAGCCATTTCAATGATGGCAAACTGGGTGGGGGGCGCTCACGTGAATCGTGACCGAAAGGGAGATCCCAACGGCCGCAAGCCGATCGAGGTGGTTCCCGCGGAGACACAGCGAGCGGCGCTCAACTTCGTGATGAAGACTGCCTTCGAAGATGCATCATTCGGTCTTACTCCGGAGCTGACAACAGCAATGGGGCTGGACAAATGGTTTGATGATCTTTCGTCAATGAGTGCTGACAGCACGTGGCCAATCCATGATACGATTGTCGGGATTCAGGCATCAGCCCTGACCGGCCTGATGAACCCCACAACGCTGGGGAGAGTTTACGACAACGAGTTTCGCGTTGCGGCCGATGCCGACATGCTCACACTTCCTGAAATGCTCAATACTGTTTCGGATACAATCTGGACAGAGCTTGGCGTTCAGGCAGAGGGTCAGTATTCAGCTCGCAAGCCGCTGATTTCCAGTCTGCGCAGGAACCTGCAGGCAGAGCATCTGGATCGACTGATCGATCTGACGCTGCCGGGGCGTTCGCAGAGTGCAGCGGGTCGAACGATTTCGATGCTGGCTGCTGAACAGCTGCGGTCAATCGGGCAGAAGATCGAAGCGGCTCAGGCTGCTGCTGCGGATCGTCACGATCCGTACACCACGGCTCACCTGAACCAGGCAGCTGCTCGTATCGCCAAAGCACTGGATGCGGATTACATTCTGAATCCATGAACGCCAGAATGAACCCCGCGGGAAGCTTCAGTTCCCGGGGGTGAATACCGGAAAGCCCCGGCGTGCGGAAGCCGCCGGGGCTTTTTTTTTCTGTGTCAGCAGGTGAGCTGCACTGAGTCGATCAGAGTATTGCATCTGCTGTTGAACAAGTCAGCCCGTTGAAGGTTTTGACATGAATGTGCTGAGTATTGGACAGTGTCGCCCCGACCATGCAGGGATCTCGTACTATCTGAAGAGCAACTTTGCTGCTGAAGTGGATGCTGCGGCCACGGAGGCAGATGCGCTGCACTACCTGCAGCATGGCACATATCAACTGATTCTTGTCAATCGGGTGCTGGATGCCGATGGAAGTGACGGCATGGCATTAATCGAGCGACTCTGCAAATCCGAATACAGCGCCACGCCGGTAATGCTCGTTTCCAACTACCCGGACTGGCAGCAGCGTGCTGTATCTGTTGGGGCTGTCGATGGATTTGGCAAGGCAGAGCTGAATACAGCCGGAACGCGCGAGAAAATTGCAGCAGTACTGGGTGGTGACGGCTGAAACCGGACCAGTTGGATGTTGTATGACGGTGCGTTTCTATTGTCAGTTTGAGCAGCGGGTCGATGGCGTTGATTGTTACTCCTGCCTGACCCGAATCATCTACTCGCCTGGGTCAGTGCGGCGAAGATTCCTTCAGATCAATCTGATGGCTGCGGAGAATTCGCTGCACAGTATCCTTGCTGACATCAACTTCTGCAGCAAGTGACCGAATCGTCCAGCGGCTTCCACGTTGCGGCCGTTTGTTCCGGAACAGGTGCAGTACGGTCTGTTCGACCTGCAATCTGCGAACAGGTCGCCTGCCTGGCCGAAAGGAGGCTGCAAGAATAGCGTCGATACCGTTTTCAGCAACGCGCTGGCGCCAGATACCGACGGTGCGGCGAGAACAGGACAGCATTGATGCAATCAACTGGTTCTTGAACCCTTTGTTGGCAGCGAGAACAATCTGTATTCGCTGGTAAATACGCGGGGAAATGTCGTGCTCCAGGAGTGCGTTATGGAGTTTTTCCAGGTGCGCATCACTAAGGCGGATTACGGTGGCATTTCGCATTGCCCGATGCGAACTGCAGTGCACCGGAAACCAGGGTATC
>JALRDR010000498.1 GCA_023262145.1 Planctomycetaceae bacterium
TGCACGCCCATGATCGGCGTGGACGACGTGCCGGTGGCGATGATCTCCGAGGCGATACGCGAGGCGGTGTCGATGGGGATCGCGAATCCGAGGCCGATGGAGCCCGCGGCACCGCCCAGGCCGGCACCGAGCGTGGCGATGGCCGAGTTGATGCCGATGACCGCACCGTTGCCGTCGACCAGCGGACCGCCGGAGTTGCCGGGGTTGATGGCCGCGTCGGTCTGGATGGCGTTGATGAAGGACATCTCACCTTCGCCGCCGGCGGTCACCGGACGGTTCAGCGCGCTGACGATGCCCGAGGTCACCGTGCCCTGCAGTCCCAGCGGCGACCCGATGGCGATCGTGGTGTCGCCCACCTGAAGTTCACTCGAGTTGCCAAGCGTCACCGCAGGAAGTCCGGTGCGGTTGACCTTGACCACGGCGAGGTCATATCCGGCGTTCGAGCCGATCAGTTTGGCGGTCTCTGTCGTGCCATCGCTGAAGGTCACCGTGATGTCCTTGCCACCATCGGTGACGTGATTGTTCGTGAGGATGTATCCATCGTCGCGAATGACAAAGCCCGATCCGGTGCCCCCACCGCCGTTGCCATCGCGCAGGTGAATACGTGACGCTCCTCGATGGGGATCCCCATTCTGCGCAGCTTTGTCGTTACATCGCGGCGGCTGCGCTGACTGTTGTTGGTCAGAAATGTGAATGGAATGCGATGTTCCAGCAGCAGTCGAATAAACTCGACCGCCCCCGGAATCAGTTCCGTACCCCGATACAGGACACCATCCATATCAATCAGAAATCCACCGTCCATGTTGTATTCCTTTGCTTTAGTGCGCTGCTGTGGCAGGACGTGCAGCACTTTCGAGTGGCAAATGGAGTACCACTTCTGCGGAACTTCACAAAGGTACTGAAGTTGGGAAGGCCACAGTGTTTTCCAGTGAATACGGAGCGGCAGGGACCGCGAATCGCGGGATCAGATGATCCGGCGTGGGGGAGGAGCAGCCTGATGTTGCTTTTATGGGCAGGATTGCCGCGCAACCTGTCAGATCGCACCGTGACGCGTGGGCAGGAAAGCGTGCATCAGGTGCCAAAGTAGCGGAACGGCTGCAGCGGACCATAGCCGGTCTGGTTGTCGTGCCAGCCGGGATGACTTGCCATACGGAGCAGATGGTTCTTCAGATCTTCCGTATTCTGCAACGGGGTGTCGTTGGACTGTGAGGACAGGTGCTTGGAAACAATGAGCGCTGCCAGACCGGCAACGAAAGGGGTGGCCATCGAGGTGCCGCTGAGTTCTGCAAACCCGCCGTCCAGCCACGTGGACCAGATATCGCTTCCCGGGGCAAGCAGGTCTACTTCGCCACCGCGGGATGAGAATCCGGAAGGATTTCCATTGGGGTCGTGTGCACCCACCGTGATCACGCCACCGTAACGTCCCGGATAGCCGATGCTGTTTTCAAACAGGGCGCCTTCATTGCCTGCGGCGCAGATCACATGCACCCCGTAAAACAGCGCGTACTGAATTGCCTCATACAGTCCGTGGTCAGACTGCGGGCCGCCCAGTGACATGGAGATAATGGTCGCTCCGTTTTCCACGGCCCAGTACACGCCCTCAGAGATCCAGGAATAGGCGCCGCTGCCGTCGTTGCCAAGCACCTTGCCGATGAGCAGATTGCAATTGGGCGCGACACCGACGAACCCGGAGCCGTTCAGACGCGCAGCAACAATACCTGCGCAGTGAGTGCCGTGACCGTTGACATCTTCAATTCCGTCGCCGGTAAAATCGCGGCTGCCAATGATCGCCGACTCCAGATCAGGGTGGTCGGTATCAACACCGGTGTCGAGTACAGCGACGGTGGTGTTCTGTCCCTGAGTCTGAACCCAGACGTCAGGGATTCCCAGCAGCGACCCGGCCCAGTTCACTCGCTCTGGTTCCTGTTCCGCCAGTCTGGCAAAGGCCCTCGATTTTTCATCACGAGATTTCGTGAATCGAGGCAGCCTGCATTCGCGAGGTAATGGGGACGCCTTGCGCTGGAGTCTTCGCTTTGCCATGATTGCATGGTGTCTCCCATGTATAAATCCCGGCCACATCTCCTTCACAAATGACATGAACTTGCTCTGCGCACGCTCCCGCACGACAGCATCCCGATACTGCCCCACCTGCTCCAGCAACTTCTCCTGCTCGACCGGCGGCAGTTTCGATATCAGTTCACTCAAGTCCACGGACTATTCGCCTTCTCTCTCATCCCCACTATAGATAAACTCTCCTGCCGCACCGGTTTATCCAACCGCCGCTGTA
>JALRDR010000504.1 GCA_023262145.1 Planctomycetaceae bacterium
CAGACCTCTTTCTGCAGCTCAGAAACTGATGACCGCTGAATTCGAAGTGGCGGCCGGGAAGGTCAGCTCCGAAGCACGCGGAACCGGCATCAGATCGACATCTACCGCACCAGTTCCCTGCTTCTTAATGGTCGTATCAAGGCCAGTGTCCCTGGTGACTGTACTCTCCTCATCACGGATCACCTTCGCTGCAGCAGTTCCGTCCGCAGGCATGGCTGAGTCCTCCAGACCAGAACCGTCCACGCCATCAACTGCATTGTCGACATCGGCAGGAGCAAACGACGCAGCTTCGCCATTTTCTGCTACTGCTGGTGCTGCAATCTCAGACTGCAGGTCTGCTGATTCGTCGCTGTTCGACTCCAGTCCCTGAATTCGCAGATCCTTGTAGTCCAGCAGACTACCCTTCTCAAAGTGGATGTTCTTCAGGGCGACAGCATATTCTGCACGCGAGCGGAAGAACTGCTGTTCCGATGACAGCAGCCGCTTCTCACCTTCCAGCATGCGTGCTGCTTCACCACGTCGCTGGTTGCTCAGACCAGCAGACTGAGCACGCAATGCCTCAACATAGCTGCGTGCAGTCAGATACTCGTCCAGCGCATTTCGCACCGCATTGTGAGTGCGTTCCACATCAGTGAAGGCCCCCGACAGATTACTCAGTATCTCCCGTTGCTGTTCCTTCAGAATCGTCTGCTGCCGAGCAAGGTTGAGCTCAGCATGTCTTACTGCAGAGTGAGCACGGCGAAAGCCCAGCGGCACACTCAGCTCAACCCCCATCGTCCATTCCTGCTGATCACCGGTCGCCAGACTTCCCAGAGAAGAAGCTGAATTCACTCCGTGCTGATTCCCGCTGGCAATCAGCTCATCACCGAAGCCACGCATCCGGTAACGGGCAACTGCGTCCAGCTGAGGATTCAGAAAGTTCCCCGCAGCGATCAGCTGCATCTGGCTCTTGCGAACCGCAAGTGTGCTCCGCCGGATTTCCGGTCGCTGCGCCAGCGCCTGAGCTACTGATTCATCCCAGTCAAAACTGGCTCTGCCTGCGGGTGGTTCATCAATGGGTCGAATAATCATACCGTCATTCGTGCTGCGACCAATCAACAGCCTCAGCCGGCGTTCTGCCGCCAGCAGACCACCGCCCGGCTGCAATGTACCTCCGGTAGCACCATTTCGTACCTGTGTGCCGTTGATCAGCCTGCCAAACAGTGCCTGATCACGTTGCCCACGGAGTTGAGCGAGTTGCTGCCGAATCTGAATCAGTTCCACTTCTTCCTGCTGGCTCACGGAAGGCAGAATGCTGTTCTCGACGGCTTCAACCAGTCGCTTCAGAGCTGCATACTCCCGGTACGCCAGGTACAGATCCCAGTAGGCGTTCTCGATGTTGCTCACGTAGTCCGTAAGAGCCATCTGAAACTCTGCATCGCTGATATCGCTGCCGACTCTGGCGACAAGGATACCGTTGTAGACACCTGGTGTTGCTCCCGGACCGGCAATGCGATTGAACTCCAGCCCAGCTCCTCGCAGCAAAGGCTGACGCAGTTCGCCTTCGACCCATGACGTCCAGGAACTGTAGAAGTTGTTTGCAGGAGCATTATTACTGTCGGAAGTCGAAACGCCTCGCAGAGCCATGTAGGCACCCGTGGCCGAACGTTTCGAGATTTCAGTCTGGTAATCATCGTACTGCTGCTGAAACGCAGTTGCTCCACCAGCAAAAAAGCTGTTGTTGTAAATACGATCATTCTCGTTGAAGACTGCACTGGCCGACAGTTGCGCATCGAATGCACTCAGCGCCGCTTCTGTCCCGTAAAGAGGATCAGTGCGAGCCAGTTGCCGAGACTCAAGCGTCATCACAGTATCAGGACTGCGAAGAATCGTCCCACCGATGTCACGCAGTACCGATGTCCCGCCCAGACCATCCGCCAGAACCTGCGCCAGGCTCATGTCGTCATATTCCACATCTCCCGATTGCAGCTTCTCAAGACTGATGGGAGCCGCTGGCGTGAGGAGATCCTCGAAGGAAACTGGCGTCACGGCATCCGCAGCGCGCGCGACCCTGTCAACATGCTCTGTATCGTTGCCGGCTGTCCGTTCAACTACATCAGCCGTCGGCAGTGCACAACCTGCGGTGAATGCGAATCCCAAAGCACACAGGAATACTGTGAGCTGCTTTCCAACCTGAACTCCTCGCATTGCGCCGCTCACTGCTACGCGCAGAAAAGAACCCAGCCCCCCCGGCTGCCTGGCTGATAACTACTATCCAGATTACCAGCACGATCCCTCCTGCCCTTGCCACTGCTTAAATCGGCATAATCACCCCGTCATTTCCAGAAAAATCACTCCATACCGAACGATGTTTTGGTATCAATTTCCCGAGTCGGGCTTAACCGGGACAGATTCGCTGACAAAACGGCGCTGGAATACACCAGATAACCCGCGTCGTTCGGGTAACGCCCGGATTCCCTGTTGTCTTGAAACAGCAGATTCTGCGGTTCCAGTCGCACATCTTCTGCCTTTCAAGTTGTTCTCAGGCAGATTGGTTTGATTGCTCAACTCTCAGTCACTGATTCAGTCGTTCCTCTCAAGTCACTCGTCGCCAGACCAGCATGCTGCATTCAGGCAATATTCAGGCTGACAACATGGATCTGCAGGTTCTGCTTGAACGCGCTCTGGCCGACTACAAAAGCACCGACCAGGATAAATCCGCAGTGCCCCTGATGGGCAGTGAAATTGCAGCGGCAATGGCAGCCACCGCTGTTCGAATACAACTGCTGGATGCTCATACAACCCACTGCCTGTACACCAGCACACCTGACTTCGATGGTTTTCCTGACGCTGAATCGGTGCAGCGGGAACTCCATAGCCCTACCGGAATCCTTCGCAACCCGCGAACCGGCCCGGAAGATTCCAGCCTCTGTGTGGCTATCGTGGACTGTGCTGGCAGCACGCGACTGTCACTTGAACTTGCAGCAACCGAAATGCCACCCGATGAATGGCTGGCCGGTGCCGCAGAAATCCTCGCGGAACTGTATCGCCGAGAACTGACAGATCGCCTGCTACTGCTGCAGAGACTGCAGCAGAAACGAGAGTCAGCAATCCTCGCTATTCATCAGTCGCCGGACCGGCCAGCCCGTCTGCGTACACTCGTCGATGCGGCCGCCGCGTTACAGCATTGTCGCAGGCTGGCCGTCTGCGAACAAACCGGCTCAGGAGCATGGAAACTGACCTGCCTGACAGGCATTCGGGATTTCAGCGATCGCGCTGAGGCCGTTCGAGTGCTTGAACAGACTGCCGCAAAAGCCGTTGCACAATCCGCGACCGCGGAATCTGCACAGCCGGCACGGGAAGGTAGTCCCCCGGCGCAGAGACACTGCGAAGCCCTGCAGACTTCCTCACAATTCACAACACTGGCTCTCCCGCTCAACTCAATGCAGCTCCACAACTGCTCCGTGTTGCTGCTGGCGGAATTCTCTGCCGTGCCCGGTGATACCCGACAATCCCTGAGGCTGCTGGCAGATCACGTTTCGCTGGCCGAAACAGGGACCGCCAACACCCGGCGGTCAGGGCCAGCCAAAGCACTCTGGCGCAACAAAGGAGTTGCAGCAATTGCAGTTGCCGGAGCGACTCTGCTGCTGTGTATGCTGATTCCGGCAGATCTCTCCATCGAGGCTCGCGGTACTCTCCAGCCGGCCACTCAAATCCACATCTACGCTCCCGAAACCGGAATCATCACTGCGGTCAGCGCCGATGACGCGAATGCGGTCAGCAATGGACACCCCATTGCTGAATTGCAGTGCGATGAACTGCAGTTGCAGCTGGAATCCGTCCTCGGCAGTCTGAGTGCATCAGAAGCACGACTTGCGTCATTGCAGTCACGCCGAATCGCTCGTGGTGACGGCAATGAAAGCCTGCAGCAGACAACGGGTGACGTCGCAGAAACCACCGCGCTCGTCAATGGTCTCAGACAACAGCAACAACTTCTTGAACAGCGGCTGCAGCGGCTGCAGATCAATGCTCCTGCATCCGGCACTCTGATTGCCGACGACTTCCGAGAACGATTTGAAGGACGACCTGTGGAACGCGGCCAGTATCTCTGCCGTATTGCCGTGACGGACGGACCCTGGGAGCTGGAACTGGAAGTGACCGAGGCAGACATCGGGTATCTGCTCACTGCTTTCCGTTCCGCGCCATCACCGCCAGCTGTTCGCTACTCTGCTGACACCGACCCGACCAC
>JALRDR010000548.1 GCA_023262145.1 Planctomycetaceae bacterium
CCACTTCCACTCGCGGAAAGAGATTTTGGAGCACCTTGCGACACAAATGTGCGAAGGTAAACCCTGATCAAACAGCAAAGCACCATTCTCGAACTCCCTCAGATACCGTCTGAGGGAGTTTTTTTTTTGTTGCCGGAAAAAAACATGGCGTTGTTTTTCGGCATCAGGATGTTGCGAGGGTTGCGGGTGGGAAACACCAGATATTGTGAATTGGGTGTGGCAAAGCGACACAATGAGGTAATCAAAACAGCCTGAACGGGATTCACAGGATAGATAATCCGGGAAGTTTTTTTTGCTCGCTTGGGAAATGTGACCTAGTTTCAATTCAACAGCAGCGGGAATGAAACCCGCGACTGAGACACAAGTCTCGGTGCTGGTGATTCAGGTCTGCTGACAGTCAGCAGACCACAAAGCGGAATCCTCCGCTGTGATAAACACCTGTCCCGCAAGGGGACAACGAAGGAAGAAAACCATGTCCAAGTTTGCATCAAGCGTAAAGCGTTTCCTGGCCTCTGAAGATGGACCGACCGCAGTTGAGTATGCAGTCATGCTCGGTCTGATCGTTGTCGCTTGCGTCACAGCAGTGACCTCCATCGGCACCAACGCCAGCACTCAGTTCGATTCAATCGCTACATCTCTGCAGTGATTTGACTGCCGAAGGCAGCCAGACAGCGGAGGACTTAAGAGGGAATGCGGATCGACTGCATTCCCTTTTTTCTTCCAGCTTCTGCCACTCGGCCAGCTGAGTCGGTTTTGATCAGTCCTCTTCCAATTTCCCAGCCCCAGACTTCGGGAGCCCCCACGATGCAGTTCTCTGATCTGATTTTGAACAATTGGCACGTTAAGGCAGTCTCAGTCATTCTGATTGTTGCTGCATGGATTGATGGTAAGGAACTGCGAGTTCCGAACTGGATCACCTACCCAATGGTCTTCGCCGGTCTGATTTACTCCACAAGCACAGGCGGAGTTGACGGATTCGTAGCGGGGCTGCTGGGCATGTTCACTGGCCTTCTGACATTGCTGCCACTGTATTCGGTTGGCGGTATGGGTGCAGGCGACGTCAAGCTGATGGCTGGAATTGGCGCCTGGATGGGGTGGCAGATCACCCTCGCCGCGTTTGGCGTTTCCGTCGTTGTCGGAGCCATCATGGCCGTGATCATGGTGCTGCGAAAACGCAGCTTCACCCACCACTACGCAAATTTTCTGATGATTCTGAACGAGTGGAAAACGGTTCGGGATCCTCGCAAGCTTTCAGAGATCGCCGCCGAGCGGAAGCCGCAAATGATGCTGCTGCCCTACGGCATCCCAATCTGCATCGGTACGATTGGTTACTTCTGGTTCGAGAACATGATCTGAATTGAAACACCGAAGCCAGTGGCAGTTTCTGCCGCTGGCTTTTTCTGTTCGGCGGCATCAGCAGAAAAGCAATGAGCCACCGTGCCCGCAGCTGCAACGCGAGACGCAGCCGTACAACATGGAAGTGTCAGACTTTAGATTTTCCTGACGGCATTCGGTTAAGCATGGAAGACCGGAT
>JALRDR010000706.1 GCA_023262145.1 Planctomycetaceae bacterium
TCTTCTTAAAACAGAGGTGTCATCAATCAGCGCAACACCCTGATTTTCACGAACCAAACCGATTACCGTTTGCGAGAAGCGTCCTCGCGTTGCATAGACAACATTGAGTCCAGCATCTTTAAATGGCGCGTAAAGCTGAGCACCAAAGGGGTCATGAGGATCGACACCAATAATCGATTCGTTTCGTATATCTTGAACCGAGATAACCTCTTTCGAGGCCAACTCATGCCCCAGAGGAAGAATGACCTTTACCGGCACACTTCCCAAAAATTTCACCTCAATACCCTGACTATCAACATCGGTAGTCATAATGGCGAATTCGCCCTGCTCGAGCAGGACATAATCAATCGCCTCTTCATATTTAACGATATTTAGATCGATATAGAGGCCCGGGTAACAGTCCCTTACTGTACGTATCGCCTGCGGCGCAATGTAAGCAGCTATTGATGGAGCAGAAGCAAAGGACAACTCTGAATCGTCACCGCGCTTTACAGACTCAAGGGCAAGCTGAAGATTCTCAACACCCTTATAAACTTCTGACAACTGGTCAAAAAAGTTTCTCGCTTCAACCGCTGGGACAAAGGTGCCACCTTTTCGCTCAAACAATCGAATACCCAAGGTATCTTCGGCATGCTTGATAATACGGCTTATTCCGGGCGCCGAGACATGCAAATGCTCAGCTGCACCGCGAATACTGACGCGTAGCATGACTGCTCTGATCAGGGGCGGACGATCGAACACCTGGAACAGCGTACTCTGCTGTCCGCCGACTTCGGCGATGCGCCTGCTCCTTACCCTGTGACGATCGCCGACAATGGTGCTCAGCATGTCGCCACCGGGGCTTTTCTGGGAGCGGTCCGGGATGTCGAGGCGGACGGGATCCCTTCCAGTGCAGCCGACGCCGACGGGGGGGATGAAGACGGTGTCAGTTTTGGAACGATGCAGCCAGGTCAACTCCGCTGCGAGCTCACGGTCACCGTGCAGGGCGGAGCTGGCGTTCTTGATGGGTGGGTTGATTTCAACGCTGATGGAACATGGGGCGGTGCGGAAGAACACATCTTCAACAGCCTCAGTCTGACCGCAGGTACTCACACACTCGCGTTCGACGTTCCGGCAACCGCGCAGCAGGGCGTGACTTATGCCCGAATGCGGCTGAGTAATTCCGGAAATCTGGGGCCTGGCGGGGCAGCCGACAGTGGTGAAGTGGAAGACTATGCGGTCAGCATAGTCGCACCAGCAGCAACCGACCTGCAATTTGCATCACCTCCTGCGATCGATCGCACCGCCGACGGCCCGTACACCGTCATCGCCGTGGACATGGATCATGACGGCGATATGGATGCCGTGGCCGCTTCGTATCTGGATTCCAGACTCCGCTGGTATGAGAACGACGGCGAGCAGCATTTCACGGTCCATGAACTCGACAGCGGTGCGCGGTTCCTGCATGCCATTGCTGCCGATGTGGACGGTGATGGCGATATGGATGTCATCAGTGCTTCATGGTCAGACAATACGATTGCGTGGTATGAAAATGACGGCCAGCAGAACTTCACTCGACAGATTATCTCCGGCACCGCTGCCGGGGCATTGAGCGTATCAGCGGCCGATGTGGATGGAGACGGAGATCTCGACATCATCAGTGGTTCGGACAACGACAACTCCATTATCTGGTACGAGAACGATGGCAGCCAGAATTTTTCTGCCAGCCTTGTCGATGACGCGGCAGATGGTCCATTTGAGGTCACTACGGCCGACGTCGACGGCGACGGTGATCTTGACCTGCTGGCAGCACTGATCAATTCCGACCGATTCGTCTGGTACGAAAACGACGGCAGTCAGGGGTTCATTCGACGAGACATTGACGCTGCCGCCGATGGTGCTCGAGGGATTTTCCCGGTGGATCTGGACGCCGATGGCGATCTGGACATCCTCGCAGTCGCTCAGGATGCAAACCTGATCAGCTGGTATGAAAACGATGGCAATCAGAACTTCCAGGCGCGGACCATTTCAGCAACAGCGCGGGCTCCTACCAGCATCAGCGCCGCGGATATGGACGGCGATGGCGACATCGACATTGTCACGTCATCAAGTACGGATGATCTCATTGGACTGTATGTCAACGACGGCAACCGAAATTTTACTGCTACCGTGATCAGCAGCACTGCCGACGGGGCTTACGACGTTTCTGTCGCCGACATGGATGGCGATCGCGATCTGGACATTCTGAGTGCAGCTTTCTTCAACGATACGATCTCATGGTACGACAATCGCCACGATGATCTGGGAGATGCCCCCGCGCCCTATCCCACCCTGCGTGCTGACGGCGGAGCAATCCATAGTGTCAACGGTCCGTGGCTTGGTGCGTCCAGAGACGTGGATGCCGATGGTACTCCATCGAACGCAGCCGATGGAGACGGCAGCGACGACGACGGCGTAGTCTTCGGCAGCATTCGTCCGGGATCAAATACTGCAGTCGCCACAGTCACTGTCAGTGGCGGCGATGGCATCCTTGACGCGTGGGTCGACTTCAACGGCGACGGCTCGTGGAACGGCCTGGGTGAGCACATATTCAGCAACCTGAGCGTCAGCGAGGGTGTACAGACGCTGACATTCGCAGTACCTCACACTGCGGCAGCCGGGAGCACATACGCGCGCGTCCGGCTCAGTATTTCCGGAACCGACGGGCCTGGCGGACATGCGCTCGGTGGTGAGGTTGAGGACTACTCTGTCACTGTACAGGGTCCGGAGAGCACGGTGGCAAGCTTCACATCGCCGCTCACCGTTTCCGCATCCACTGCCGGCGTCCGCAGTGTCTCCGCCGCAGATTTTGATGGCGATGGC
>JALRDR010000733.1 GCA_023262145.1 Planctomycetaceae bacterium
GTTGAGAAACGCCCCGGCCGCGCCATGTGTCTGTATGACAATGCGGGCGAGCATTTTCTGCCGGGCGCTCAGACCGCAAACGCTCCGGGCACCAGGCATCTGGCTGTCGCAAAGGCACTGTTCTTCATCTTCGATCCCACACAGCATGCCCGTGTTCGCGCAGCACTCGTCGGCAGGACTCTGGATCCGCAGGTGCAGGATGATCTGGTCAGCTATCGCCAGGACCATATTCTCTCCGAAGCCACACGCCGCATTCGCGCGGAACTTGGCCTGCGGCAGGATCAGCGTGACCGCCGTCCCCTGATCGTCGTCCTCACCAAATACGATGCATGGCGAGCACTTGCGGGGTCACGATCGCTGACTCCGGAAATGATCTACAACACCACACGGGGACCAGAGGGCAGCGAATCCTCCACGCTCAACCTCAGCTTTCTGAAAACGGTCTCCTCCAGATTCCGACAACTGCTGATGAAGCTGGCCCCCGAGGTGGTTGCCACTGCTGAAGCATTCTCGGAAGACGTAACCTTCATTCCGGTCTCGGCACTCGGCTGTTCTCCCGAAGAGATTCCTGGTGTCCCGCGCACAGGGGATCCTCCCCGCGCAGCACTGGGTATCAGACCCGAATCAATAGCGCCAGAGTGGTCTGAGGTGCCGCTGCTGTATGCCTTGCATCGCACGATGCCCGGTCTGATCCCGATCACGCCACAGTCCACAGCCGATGCACCAGTTGCAACTCTCTTCACACCAACGCAGCCCGGATCCCCTGCAGAACAAGGGGACACCGAATGATTGAAGAGATTCTCTACACTTCCGCCCAGAGCGGACTCAAGCCCGGAAGCCGTGGATTCTGCACCGTTCAAAGTACTCACGGAATGGCGCTGAACACGGCGGAACGACTGGAGTCGATGAGCGGCTATCGCCATGCATTTCCACTTCATGACCCGCAGGCGTCTCTCAATCCCATCAGCTACTCCCACATGACGCTGCGAATCGGCGGTAAGCCGGTACACGTCATCTCCCGTGTGGCGGATTACGGGCACGACTATTCCGGACGAACAAATAAGCTGGCCCACCATATCGTACTTGATCCAGCCGCGATGGCTTTGGCAGGCCCGGCACGACTGATGCAACACCCGGGAACGCTGACAGCCGAATGGAACGGCAGCGTCAGTAACATACCGCCACGGTCATTGCCAGTCCCCGATCTGCCAACCACCGTAAGGCTGACTGCATGGAATTCGCTGACGGGAGATTCCGGCTGGGCTGGCTGGGCCGCGGAAGCACTGCAGGCCGAACAGAGTCCGCTCTCGGTAATCTTTGCACCCGGCACCGATACGCTGGCACTTGTGCAGGAAATTCTCGACCTGTTGCCCCCGCAGCAACGCTGGGACTATACGTTCAGCACCTACTTCACCAAAGCACTTGCAGGCACGACATGTCAGCTGCGTTTTATTCTGGACAGGACTCCTGAAGCCACAACGCTGCGCAACGACGCCCGTGCGCGACTGATCGATCTGACGACAACTCATGCTGCTGCCCGCGGTGGCGTTCTTGTAACGCTGGCCCGAGGTTCCATTGCCCACGCAGTGGCTCCTCCACCAGTACCCGCTGCGGCGATGAATGCTCCCCCAACAGCCCCTCGCAACGCACCGGCTCTGCCCGCTGCTGCCGGTCATCCGGTACCCGGAGCGGCGCCCGGAATACCGCAGCCTGGCGTTACGCCATTCATTGATGTGGGAGACACCGGGCCCTTCAGCGCTCGCAGACAACGCAGAAAGGGCTCCAGATTCCGGCACCTGAGGACGGTGCTGGTGCTCATCGCCGGTATCGCCGCAGGATACTTCTTCGCCACCAGCAAAAGCACGCT
>JALRDR010000788.1 GCA_023262145.1 Planctomycetaceae bacterium
GGTATTTTGACGGCTACCTCACCGAAATCAACTTCATCGACGGTCAAGCCCTCACGCCGTCGAGCTTCGGTGAAACCGACACCATCACTGGCGTGGGCCGGAATTCTGTTTCTGGAATGCATACCGGCAGCTGCGTCTGCAGGCTCCGACGACGGCCATGCAATGGGTTGAGCAAGCCGGGATCGCTGGGCATTCGCGGACGAAAGTCGCGAAGCTGCGTTGTCTGGCAGCCCGCCGGATTGGCGATCCGCAGCTGGTCAGAGACGCCATCGAACAGTTCCAGCAGACGGGGGCAGCCGAACGTGAGATCGAACGGGAAAAGATCCTGTTCCTTGCTCAAAGCGGTGAATTAGCTCAGGTGGATCACCTGTTGTCCTCACTGCTCACTGACCCGGATCATGACAACCGGGATGTGAGCATCTCCTATCTCATCGGTTATCTGCGGGTGCAGCGTTACATGGAAGCCGGGCTGCTTACTGAAGCACTCATGAAGGACGCTCCGGACGACCCATTTCCGTGGTACGTCCAGGGGAAGGTCTTTGCATTGCAGCAGAGCCTGAACAGGGCAGAGGAGGGATTTCGCAAAGCGATTCAGCGAAGCCCGCGATGGCGTGAGCCGCGTCTCGAACTCGCACATCTGCTCAGCGATTCTCATCGCCAGCGCGAAGCAATTCCGCTTTATGATGCCCTGCTGCAGGAAGATCGGCAGGACCGCGATGCGGCGGTTGGACTGGCGGAGTGTTTCAAGGCTGTCGGCGATCCTGCTCAGGGCAGAGCAATTCTGGAGGCTGCACTGGCAAACGGGGAGCAAACGCCTGCGCTGCTGATTTCGCTGGGACGCACGGAGTTTGAGGACGGCAGCTGGCAGAAGGCTGCGGGGCTGCTCCGGCAGGCGCTTGAACTGCAGCCATGGGCCGATGATGCGGTTTTCCTTCTGGCGCAGTGCGAGCGGCAACTGGGGAACGAGGAATCGGCTGATCGCCTGTTTGCGCAGGTGTCGGAAGTGCGTGAAGGCATTGCTCGACTCAGAACGCTGCAGGACCAGGTTGCTGTACAGCCAGACAATGAACCACTGCGACTGGAAGCTGCACTCCTGCTGCTGAAGTACACGGATCCTGAGGATGGGGTGGTGGCACTGCAGGCGATTATTGACCAGAACCCGCGATGTCGGGAGGCCCACACAGCCCTGCTGCAATACTTCGAATCAGTGAAGCCGGCGACTGAGGGCAGTAAACGACAGGCAGAGATGCATCGCGATGCATTGCTGCAACTGGAAGAGTAACTGTCGAGCTGGCACTGCTGAATGCCGGCGATTGTTCAGGGGCGGATATCGATTTGTGATCCACGTTTTGCCGATGCGGCCGCCTGTCGCCACATCTCAGCAAGCTCCGACTTCTGGAGTTCATCGCAGATCTCAGCCAGTTGCTCACGCACTTCTGAGTTCAGTGGTTCTTCAATTGCCTTGAGATTGAGCTGCGTCAGCTGTGTCGACAGGTCGCGAAAATGCTGCCAGCGTTCCAGCGTCCGTTCTGATTCCTGATCCCTGCCCAGCTGCTTTTCCACAAGGCCACAGCGGTACAGCAGTTCCGCAGATGTGGGTGAATCGGCAAGCCCCCGCTGTAAAGTCTGCAGTGCCGCTTCTGCGTTGCCCTGCTGATCCTGCAGGTCTGCTTCCACGAGGCAGATGGCAGGAGAGTTGTCGCCCAGCTGACGAGCTTTCTGCACTGTCTGAATTGCAGCTTCTGGATTTCCAGTGGCCAGCTGACACTCCGCCAGAATCTGCAGGGAACGGGTGGACTCCAGTGTCTGTTTGAGTATTTCGAGCGCCTGATCGTAATGTCGTTCTGCCGCCAGGTTGTCCGCCAGCAGCAGTCGCATTTCGGTCACTGCAGCATGATCGGTGGGAGCCAGTTCCAGGGCCCGCTGCAGGTGATCAGTCGCCTCGGCATGCTGCTCAAAGTCGGAATACATGATTGCGAGCAGGTGGTGCGGTCGAAAGTCATCCGCACGCAGCCGGATCAGGGCATCCAGTTCCTCGATGGCAGCATTGAATGCTCCCAGATCGTACCACGTCGCGGCAAGCCAGCGATGTCCTTCGGCCTGGCCCGGCGATTCTGTGACGAGCACCGTCAGGATCCTGGCAGCTTCACCAAGACGGCCCGCCTTGTGGAGTGCTTCGCCTGCGAACTGCATCACGTGATGTCGCAGGGGACCTTCCTGATCGACTTTCGCGAGCAGGGTGAGTGCCGCATCGATATTGCCATTGCGGAGGCTCACAATGCCTTCGACAAGCAACACCAGCTCTCTGGAGTCCGGCTGGTCACAAAGTTGTACAAGCAACTCGTTGACTTCTGCAAAGCTGCCCAGATCTGCAGCTGCAATCAGGTCAGCAGGGTCGGGCGGTGCTGTCCGAGGCTGACAGCTGATACAGAGCAGTATCAGCGTCAATACGGCAGCAATGCGAGCGCGTTGCACGCAGCCGGGTGATTTATCAAGCGGCATCTGTCTCAGTCGGCAAGCGTAAACACAAAGGTGTTATTTGATGCCGAAACGTCTTCCTTGAGCGGGCTGGTTTTCTGGTTGCCGTACTTTTCCGGGACCAGGGATTTTGGACCTTCACCGGCTTCCGCTGCACTTGCGGCTGACGCCAGTGCGAGCGGATCAGCAAGCATTTCTTCCGGAGTTGGGCCGGACCCTGCAGCACCTTCTTCCATTTTGCGAATGGTGATGGTGTTTGCGCCAGGCAGGCAGCCGTCATTAAACGCAAACATGGAAATTGTGAACTTGCCTTCGGCGTCGGTGACGCCACTTGCTGCGCGTGGAGCCCCTTCGCCCCAGAAGGAGACTTCCGCACCCTCGATGGGTTTTCCTCCGTAGACCACCGTTCCGGAGACGGGGATTGTTTCAGGCCGGTTTACTGAGTCACCGCAACCGACAAACGTCAACAAGGAGAATAACAGCAGGCTGGAGGTAATCTGGAAGCGAGAGAGCATGTCAAACTCCGTGATGTTCAGGGTCGTCGAGGCTTTATGCTGGGCAGGACCAGTGCCAAAATAGTACTGCACGATCTGCGGATCGTACAGGGATCGGGCAAATCGGGGCGGCAAAAAAAACGACCATCGCTGGTTCGCGATGGTCGTCTGGATTCCTTCGTCATCCGAAGAAACTCTGGTGAATCAGAATTCACCGATAGTTTCACCGTCAGCACGAGCACCAAGTCGCTGATAAATGCGGTAGTCAATATTCTCACTGATGAATCGGGTAGATCCATCGGCCAGAACAAACTGAGCACCACCGGTGTGACGGGACTTGAAGCCCTGACTGGTCTGCCAGTTCTGCCAGTGGTTGCATGCCGTCAGGCCGTTGCTCGGTGAGCCCGCATCCCATGCAACTCCATTCAGGCTCTCACGGACACATGCGATCGGGAAGTTGACGGGGGCTGTCGTCGCAATCCACAGAGAATTGAAGTGGAACCATCCATTGCGACTATGGTCGCCGCACTGGGGCAGGATTTCTCCACCGGCGATGGTGTTGGAAGTTCCATCCGTGATGGCGGCAATATTTGCCGACCAGTTGATGCGGGAGAGAATCCCAGAGGTGTAGACCCCGCTTTCTGTGTTGCCATGACCAGCAGTGTTCATGCCGAAGACATTGCGGTTGTTAGGATGGGTGTAAAGGTTACAGGCACCCCACCTCGTGTTATTCGTCGGCATGTTCTGATTACCCATGCTGAGCGCGTAGTTGGATTTTGAACTATGCCCGTCGAGTTTCGGCTGCGGATCTGAAGGGCACATGAAGGCTGCAATCTGGTAGTGCCTGTAGAGCTTACCATTGGGGTCCACCTGACCTTCAAAGTTGGTGACACCCCAGGCCGGACCGGCAAGACGGAAATCCAGCGCATTGAACAGATTGTCCTGCTCGATGAACGGCAACAGTCGAACGAGGTAAGAGCCGCGACTTCCGTTGGACCAGTTGTTGGTCCCACCAGTGGGGAAGATCGTCATGGGGAATTGATTAAAGACATCGTGATAGTTGTGCATGGCGATCCCCAGCTGGTGGAGATTGTTCTTGCACTGAGTCCTGCGAGCCGCCTCACGCGCTTGCTGAACCGCTGGCAGCAGGAGCGCCACCAGGATGGCGATGATCGCGATCACCACCAGGAGTTCGATCAGGGTGAAACCGGCACGAGAGTGCCGTTGGGAAGTCGTCTTCATGGGGATTCTTCAAAGACAATCACCCACCCCGGTTTCGGCAAGCCAAAAGCATCTCGAAGTCGCCGAGACGGCCGCCGTGTCGTGAGTCCGGTCCGTTGTTGCTATCCACCGGGCTGTCGACCGTCCCCCCGGGTCAGAAATAATGCGGGATGAACCGGCTGCCGTTGCCGGTGATT
>JALRDR010000731.1 GCA_023262145.1 Planctomycetaceae bacterium
AGCTCACCTTGTCCATCGTCCGTGCGGGCACGGAGGGAGCCTTTCTGGAGTCGGCGTTACAGCAGACGGCAGAGTTTCTGGAACGTCAGGAAGAGCTGCGAGCGAAGATCCGCGGAGCGATGGCCTATCCGGCATTTCTGGCAATTGCCGGCAGCACAGTCACGCTGATCCTGATCGTTTTCTTTGTGCCAAAATTTGCTGATCTGTTTGCTGAGCTGGAGCGTGCCGGGACGCTCCCGGTACCGACGATCGTACTGCTCTGGCTGAGTGATACGCTGGGGCGTTACGGGCTGCTGCTGCTGCTGGTTCTGGGCGGTCTTCTGTCTGGTCTGAAACGCTGGTTCAGCTCTGCTCGCGGACGCGAGCTGCTGGATCGTTTTCGCACACAGGTTCCGGTCTTCGGACCAATTGCGCTGAACGGGGCCGTTTCCAGGTTCTGTCGAATTCTGGGTACGTTGCTGCGAAATGGAGTTCCGATGCTGAGGGCACTGCAGATCAGCAGTGACTCCGCCGGAAATGTTGTGCTTGGGCAGGCAATTCGAAATTCTGCAGAGAATATTTCTGCGGGCGAAGCGCTTTCAACTCCGCTGGCCCGATGTGGACTGATCCCGCCGGGAATCATGGCCATGATCAGCATTGCGGAGGAGGCAAATAATCTTGAAACAGTGCTGGCAAGCGTTGCAGATGGCATTGATAAGAAGGTGGCCAGGCAGCTGGATACCATGGTGCGTCTGATTGAGCCGGCACTGCTCATGGTGATGGGAAGTGCTGTCCTTTTTGTGATTGTTGCTCTGCTGCTGCCTGTATTCGAGATGAGTACATCAATGAGTTGATTTTCAGGATGGTCTTTTCACAGGCAATCCTGTTGGACTAATGTGTGGACGAAACTGTCCTCTATGGACTGAGAGCGGGGATCGCAGGGACGATTCAGCCTGCAGATTACTGAAAGGAACTGTGATGCGAGTAGTGTGTACCAGGAAGCAGCGTCGGTCTTCATTGTTGAATTCAACGGCAGGTCCGGCTGGCTTTACGCTGACAGAGCTGCTGATCGTGATGGCGATTCTGGTACTGCTTGTCTCCATGATCGGACCGCGATTGCTGGGCAGCAAGCAGAAGGCAGATATCAACGCCGTAAAGACGCAGATTGGCATGTTCCAGTCGGCTCTGGAGCGATTTGCAGTTGATATGAATCGGTTTCCGGCATCTGAAGAAGGCCTGATGGCACTCGTTTCTGAGCCTACTGCGGATGGGGGTTCCGGTGGCGACAGCGAGGACGGCGGTGGTACGGCAGGCGGCAATTCGGGAAGCTCGTGGGACGGGCCATATCTGAAGACCGAGACTCTGCCAACAGATCCCTGGGGAAATGCCTACAGCTACGAATATCCCCCGACTCATAACAGCCTGGATGTGCCGGATATCTGGTCATTTGGACCGGATGGCCAGGAGAATACCGACGATGACATCGTCAGCTGGACGGGTGACGGCAGTGGATCCGGAGAATCGGATGAGTGACAGTGATGAGGGTGCAAGTCCACAGCAGACTGAACTTGACGAGATCCTGCACGCCTGAATCGACGTCCGCGAATTCCGGCAGGTTCGGTCTGCGCCAGGGGCTGCGGCGACGGGATTTACGGCAGCGATTTCAGAGGGAATTCGGGTACTCACTCGCTGAGTTACTGATCGTCATGGCGATTCTCGCGGGTCTTGCGGGAATGGTTTTGCCGAGTGTCAGAAGCCCGCTGGACAAGGCGCGAATTCGTCGGGCGGGTGCAATCACTCAGGAATCGCTCGCGAAAACGCGAGCTCTGGCTATTCGCAAGGGTAACGCTGTGGAGTTTCGGTGGGAACCCGGCGGGCGACGGTTTCAGATTGTCGAGGTGGTCACTGAAACTACTGCTGCAGTAACGGTGATCAGTGACGCGGCGGGAGCATCCTCAGAGATTGCTGCGGAATTGCTGACCGCAGAAGCTGATCCAGGGGAAGATTCTGAACCAGCCCTGAGCGAGCAGGCTGTCGGATTGCTGCGCGAAGGCTGGTTGCCGGAGGGAACGCAGTTTGCCGGGACGGAGCTGCCGGATGCGACCGCTACAGCGGGGCAGGATGCGTCGCAGGATGCCTCAGACCGGGCGTGGCGGAGTATCCGATTTTCACCGTCAGGGCGGGCATCGGCGAGTGCAGTGATTCAGATTGGCGGCAGCAGAGATTTTGTGGCTGATGTTTCAGTCCGCAGCCTGACGGCGATGGCAGCTGTCAGCGAGCCATATCGACTGGCGGAGGAAACGGGGGTCGACGCAGCGTCAGCGACGAGTGAGGTTGTGCCATGACGCGGCAGTTCAGACCTGTCTGCAAACGCAGAATGAGTATCGGTTGTTTGCTGACCATTCCGCCCCGGGCCGGGTTTTCGCTGATGGAAGTGGTGATTGCCACGGCGTTACTGATGGGCAGCGCCGTGGTGCTTTCTCGACTGGCTGGGATGGGTCGAGAGCAGGCTGTGAGGGCCGCAGTTCGCACTGAGCTGCAGCAGATCTGTCAGCAGACGTTACAGGAAATCCTGCTGGCAGAACGTCCAGCTGGAATGATCGAGGATGCTCCATGGGAGCAACTGCGAATGCCGCCAACGATCAGCAGTGGCGAGAGTATGCCAGCAGGCGAGACGGCTGCGAGGGACGAACTTTCCGGTACTGCGGCGGGGATACCTGAGTATCGTTACTCCGTCAGGGTGGCAGCGTTACCGGCGCAGCCCGGGATGTGGAGTCTGACCGTGGAAGTTGCGGAGGGTGATCAGCAAAAGCAACGCCGCCAGCGATTCAGTCTGACACAGTGGATCGCCGGTGAACCGGAGATCGGGGCATTTCAGCAACTGGATCTGAATTCGCCTGATTCCGGTCTGGCCGGGGTGCCATTGCCGGGAGAGATCCCATGATGCTGCTGTCAGCGATCAGAAGACAGATTGCTCAGGGCAGGTCAGCCGGGAACTGTACGAATCGGGCTGCTGGTTCCCCAAACGCGGCCTTCACATTGATTGAAGTGCTGATTGCCTCGTTACTGACGTCAGTACTGATGACGCTGATCTGGTCAATGCTGTCGATGTACAGCAGCTATCTGACGACGGGGCGACAGCAAAGTGAAGATCGACAGTTGCTGCGCAGCCTGCTGCAGCAGCTGCAGGACGATCTTCAGCAGACGTCGCTTGCCGGCAGTGGTCTGCAGGTGCAGTTTGCTGATGATGTGCTGAGTGAGGTGGAGGTTGCTGCTGCAGAAGTTGCTGAGGAGGAAGTGCTTGATTTATTTGCTGCTCCTGCGGAGATGGTGCAGGATGTTGATCGAGTGCGAGCTGCTCTGGGAATGCCGGGCGGCAGTTTTCCTCCGGTGCGGACATCTCTGCTGGGATCAGTGGACAGCCTGCGCCTGCGAAGGGAAGGAACTCCGGCAGAACTTGTACAACTGTCTGAGCGTCAGAGTACGGACTTCAGCTCGGACGGCTCTGCCGCGATTGAGTCTGGTACCAGTGACGGAGAGCTTGATATCGGTTTTCCCGGTGTGACGGGAATGAATGCAGACGGGCTGGATGAAGCCGGTGCAGGGTGGGGCCTGGCAATCAGTCCGACCGGAAAGAAGATCGTGCTCTGGATCTTTCAGCCGTGGACGCAGGTCGGGAGTGAGCAGTCTTATCTGCCACCGGGTTTGTGTCGGATTGAGTGCGATCAGTTGCTGCTGCAGGCAGTTGCGGTTGAGGATCCCGAGACTCAGACAGCCGGTATTCCGGACCTCGACCAGCTGTTGCGTGTGTTGTTTCCGCAGGAGCTGAGCGCCGCCGCGGGGGCCACTGCTGCCGAGGGTGAGTTGCCTTCGGAAAGTCTGTTGCCGGCAGCGCTGCGTCCGCGGGTGGAACGGATACCGGAAGTGATCAACCTGGAATTCAGTTATTACGACGGTAATCAGTGGCTGGACACGTGGAACAGCGATGGCCGCAGGGAGTTGCCGATCGCGGCAAGAGTGAGACTGCTGATGTGTCGCAGTCGCGATCTGGAATCAGTGCGACAGGCATTTGGAGCCGGGGGCGAGGCAGCGACACAGCAGACCGCTGCGGCTGCCACAGGTGATGCCGATGAAACAACCGCTGCTCAACCTGAATTCCCGCAGTTGCAGTGGTACGAATTCATTATTCCGTTGCAGACGATTCGTGGAAATTCTCCACTGACTCTGACTTCAGAAGAAGGTGTGCTGGGGAATGTGTCGTCCGGAGGACTGCCATGAAGTGTGTCAGCCTCAGGCAGAAGGAACAGCAAAACGATCGGACCGGGGTTGTGCTGATCATCGTGCTGGTCGTCGTCATGATGGTTTCGTTTGCCGGATTCGGATTTCTGGGGGCGATGTCCACGGAGTACGAGGCGACTGTACTGAGCGGAAATCTGCTGCAGGCACATGCCACGCTCGCGTCTGCAGAATCGCAGGTGACGTGGCTGGTCGGGCTCCCGCAGTTGCGCAGAGAGCAGCTCGGCAGTGTCGCACAGAATCCGGAACTGTTTCTGGGCAGACTGGTGGTTCCGCTCAGCGAAACCGGTGGTTTATCGCAGGCATCGACTCAGTTGTTGTCGACTGCTGCCGGTCCGGAGACTCTCGGCTCATGGAGGTTCTCAGCGTTGAATTCTGTCCGATCCGCGGACGGTGCAACGACAATCAGGTTTGGACTGCGCAACGAATCTTCGCGTCTGCATCTGGGGCGCGTACTGCAATGGGAGCAGGCCTCTCCGGGGGCTGGTCGCGAGGCTCTGCTGCAGCTTCCGGGAATGACGCTCGTGATTGCAGATTCGCTGCTGGACTGGATGGACGGGGACGAGACGGTGCGTGAGTTCGGGGCTGAATCAGAGTACTACTCATCGTTGCCACTTCCCTATCGATGTGCGAATTCACTTCCGAGCGATCTTCAGGAATTGCTGTTCGTACGTGGGGTCACTCCTGCGGTTCTGTACGGCAGCCGGAATGCGGGCGAACGGTTGCCGGCAGATGCGGCTGCGCCGCCGGAAGAGCAGCGCGCTGCTGACGGCAGCGCTGTCCTGCAGCAGGGCGGCAGTGCCGCGGAATTATCAATGTCCTCAGATCTGCTCGAACAGGGCAGCGGCAACGCTGTGGATGTTCGCGGACTTGTGGAGTTTCTGACGCTCTGGTCAGCAGAAGGGAACCTGCGTCGTGACGGGCAGGTCAGGATTGCGCTGAATCAGACAAATCCGCAGCAGCTACAGTCACAGCTGAGCGGATTTCTGCCGGAAGCGGTGATTGACTTTCTGATTACAGCAAGGACATATGGCCTGCAGAGTGCTCCGGTGGCAGCGGCGGCAGATGGATTCTTTCCGGTGACTTCGCTGGCAGAACTCATTGATGCGACAGCCAACCGTCCTGTGGCCGCCGGTGGTCCGATTGCCAGCCCGCTGCGATCTGAATTGCCGGATGCCGGCACTCTGTTCAGTCAGTTGTGTGATGCAGTCACGACTGACGGGCTGCCCCGTACAGAAGGCCGGATACACCTGATGCATGCGGATCCGGTTGTGCTGCGGGCTATTCCGGGGCTGAGTGCGGAGGCTGCAGCGGCGATTGTTTCCGGACGCGATGCTCGCACTGCCTTCGAAACCGACTCATTGCTGTGGCTGGTGAGTGGTGGTGTCATGACGATTGAGGACTTTCGTAAGGTCTTTCCGGAATTGACCACGGGAGGGGACGTATTTCAGACGGAACTGATTGTTTTTCGTGAAGCTGGTGGGCCGATGCTTCGACGGAGGCTGGTGATTGACGCAGCGTCGAGACCTGTCCGTCGACTGCACTGGCAGGATACAACGGACCAGCCACTCCCATGTCGTCGTGAGCAGTTAATGCCTGCTGCGTTGTGAGCGGACCGGGCATCTACCGGGGAAAGAATTTCTGCGATGCCAAGGATACTGGCTGTCAATCCGGATGTCGGAAAACTGCGGTATGTGCTTGCCGACGGTGATCGTTCCGGCCAGCTGAAACTGCTCTCCCTTGGTGATCGTGAAGTGGCAGCTTCGGCTGCAGAGACTGTGGCGGGAATTCGTTCGCTGGTGGCTGAACTGAAGTGCGAGCGGGCTCGACTGTTACTGCTGGTCAGTCGCGGTGCGGTGGATTCCGCGACGTTTCAGGTCCCGCCAGCCACTGCAGAAGAACTGCCGGAGCTGGTGCGGAACCTCGCACTGCGTGAGATTCCGGCGATCAATGACGCTACGCTGCTGGACTTCATTGCATATCCGGCTGGGGCAGATGGTGCTCAGACAATCAGTGGCATGTCGCTGGTTCCGGAAGCGCAGCAACTGGTGGAGGAAGTACTGAAGAGTTCCGGGAAGACGACAGTGCGAATCCCGGTCAGTACACATCCGCTTCGACGGTTTGCAGCGGCGGACATGCTGCCGGATGCAGAACTTCCGGCGGGTACATCCGCTATGGTGATCTGCGTGGGTCGCGAGTTTGCGGAATTGACTGTGGTTTTCCACGGACTGCCGCACACGTCGCGTCGAATACGACTTTCTGCGGGGGGCTCTGCTGCGGAATTGTGCCGATTCCTGGGAGCAGAGATTCAGCGGACCATGCTGGCTGTGCGCGGGTCAGCATTCGCTGCGATTCCACTGACACAATTTGTGCTCACTGGCAACAAAGAGCTGCTGCCGGATCTGCAGCAGCTGCTGGAAGCTCATTTTGATGCCACCGTGCAGATCGTTTCAGTGGAGGCTCTGCTTGCGGCGCCGCCGGAAGGTGAGACTGCGGCAGCGGTGTCGGCTGGAGATTACAGCGGTCTGATTGCGGCTGTCAGTGAGGAATTGCGGCAGCTGCCTGCTGCAGTTGATTTCGCCAGTCCGAGGAAGCCCGTCGTCAGGGCGCGTTTTTCACTGAAACTGGTTGTGGCAGTTCTGGTGGGACTGTTGTTTGCGGGGGCAACGTTCTGGACCGTGCGAGCAGATTTTGTGGCACTGGATGAAGAGCAGCAACGTCTGCAGGAGAGGCTTGGCGAACTCAATGAGCTGCTTGGTGATACCGAAGAACGCCGACAGCTTGCAGCTTACCTGAGCAACTGGGAGAAAAACCGCATCAGCTGGCCCGATGAACTTCGCGATCTGACGTCACGAATTCCATCCAGCCCGGCGATTGTTATCCAGCAACTGAGTGTTTCTCCCGCGGGAGCTGGATCTGCGGTGGCGACTTTTAGTGGAGTAGCAACGCCACCGGAGCAGATTTCGGCCATGGAAAACAGGCTTCGCGATGAATGGCACTCCATCCGCATTCCGGGTATTCGAGAGCAGCTGGTGGGACGCAATCTGACGGCAGGTTTTCAGGCGACTCTGACAATTCGCCGTCGGGATATCAGCGAATATGAGTTTGCTCCGCAGAACTCCGTATCGGTTTCCGAGCCGGGAGGTGCGGGCAAATGAAACTGACGCGACAACAGGTACTGCTGGTACTGCTGGGGCTGATGGGAGCAATCCGCGTAGGCGAATACGTGCTGGTATCGATGATTGAAGAACCACTGCAGCAACGCCGCAATCGCATCCAACAGCTTAGTGGTGATATCCGCAAGCGTCAGGCAACGCTGTCAGAGATGCGGAAGTCCGGGCAGCAGATGCAGACGTGGGAGGAGCAATCGCTGCCTGCCGACCCGGAAGTGGCACGAACGGTTTATCGCAGCTGGCTGCTGAGTCTGGTGCGGTCTGCAAGCCTGCAGAATGCAGTTGTTGATTCTGGTTCACCCACGGTCCGTCGTGGCCGCAGTCGGGCGATCCTGCTGCGGAGCCTTCCCTTCAGCCTGCGAGCACGGGGAACCCTGAATCAGTTTACGCAGGTTGTGCATCGCATCAGTCGAGCGGGGTTTCTGCACCATGTCACTGGTTTCACTCTGAATCCTGTTGGTACATCGGGGCAGTTTGATCTGTCGCTCTCGATTGAGACATTGCTGTTGCCGAGCAGAAGCGGCAACTCGCTGAACGAGGGCACGTCAGGACGTCCGGCACTACCGTCTGTTGCTGACTACGCGACGATTACGACCGACAACGTGTTCGGGATCGGACTGAATCCCGCAGATCCAATGGCGCACACTCTGGTCACGGGGATTACATTCAGTAATGGTCAGCCGCTTGTCTGGATCACAGAGGAGCTGACCAAAAGAGTCTCAAGGACACCGCCGGGGGAGGCATTCACCACGGTAGCGATGAACGGGCGAATCCTTGAAGTACGCGATCAGGAAGTCGTTGTTGAATCGGGAGACCGACGGCTGCTCCTGCCAATTGGCAAGCCATTCAAGGAAGCGCGGGTTGTTTCCGAGTAACACTGCTGAAGTTGCGTGCCGCAGGCGGCGTGCGGCAGTCAGTGGACAGTCAGTTCCGCAAGCGGCCCGACTCCCACAGTGGTGTTCATGCGGATGGGAAATTGCTGCAGGACATCGTGAATCTGTTCGGCAGTGATGCTGCGGATCACCTGCAGGTCCTGAGCTACTGAGCGGTATTCATTGCGATAGACCCAGTTTCCGCCGAGCGAAGAGAGTCTTCCCATGGGTCGTTCTCCGCGGAGTACAACGCGTGCGGCTACCTTGTTGCGTGCCTGTTCCAGTTCTTCAGCAGTCACACCGTTGCTGATCACGTCCTCCAGAACCAGTCGACAACGCTCAAGATTTTCTGCTGCTGTTTCCGGTTCACAGCAAAGATAGCTCATCCACGCTCCCACCCCATCGTATTCGCTGAATCCGAGGTCGCAGGCTTCTGCGTATCCGGGGTCGACGATTTCCCAGAAAAGTCTGCTGCCGGAATCATCGCCGACGATGACGGACAGGAGTTCAGCGGGATAGCGAAGCGGGTTATCTCCTGCAGGTGCACAGCCCATCTGCATGATATGTTGCTGGTGAGCATCTTCCTTTGTCACCAGCCTGATCCGCTTTTCCGGCTGCAGCAGCGGCAGTGGACGTCCGGCTTCCCCGTGAGGAATTCGCGTGCAGTATTTTTCAGCTGCATGCAGCAGAGTTTCCAGTTCAAAGTTACCGGTGACCACAAGGGTAATATTGCCTGTGTGATAGTGCTGCCGGTGATACTCACGCATCTGTTCTGACGTCAGAGCCGTGATGCTTTCGTTGGTTCCCAGGATGCTCTGTTCCAGCGGATGGCTGCAGAAGTGCGTAGCCATGGCGTTGTCATAGCAGGTGAATGAAGGTTGATCGTCGTACATGCCGATTTCTTCAAGGATGACATTTTTTTCCATGTCAAAGTCATCCTGCCGCAGTGATGGTCGCATCAGGGTCGTCAGCAGTTCAAGTGTTCGTTCGAGGTATTCCGGCAGTACTGCCGCATAGTACATGGTGATTTCTTCGCTGGTGGATGCGTTATAGCGTGCACCGATTTCATCAAAGATGCGGTTGATGTCATCTGCGGAATAAAGTTCGTCTCCCTTGAACGCCATGTGTTCCAGAAAGTGGCTGACCCCTGATACCGCCGGCGTTTCGTCTCGCGAGCCGGTACGGACAAAAAAACCTGCGGCGACGCTGTGAGCTGCCGGGTTTGATTCTGCGATCAGGGTGAGTCCGCTGGATAACTGTCGATGCTCAAATCTCATGGAGTCTGGTTCCGAGAAAGTCTGGTTCGCATGGTTCTGGTGCAGCAGTGAGGGGGGTGTCCGAGCGTGTGCATTCAGACCGGATCGTGGTGTGGATGCTGGTTCACGAGGCGGCACCCTGTGTGATTGCCGGATCGAGGGCCGCAGGACCGATCGTGACGAGTGTCATGTCCTGCGGCGGGTGCTGCAGAATGAATTCACGAACGCTGTCCACTGTGACAGCACGGATGTGTTCGTGAATCTGATCGAGGCTGACAATCCGATTCAGCAGATACATGTCGCGTGCCAGCGATGAAGCTCTGGATGAAGTTGATTCCTGCTGCATGATCAGGGAACTGCGTGCCCGTGCGCGGCATCGCTGCAGTTCCTCCTCGGTAATGCCTTCATGCAGACGCAGGATTTCGGACACCATGACATCCAGTGTTTCCTGGGCCCTTTCCGGTGTGGTACCGGCGCAGGCCATGACTCGCGCTTCATCCTTGAGGCAGCTGAGCGAAGCGGAGATGGCATAGCACAAGCCTCGCTTTTCGCGGACTTCCGTGAACAGACGAGAACTCATGCCGCCACTCAGCAGGCTGACAGCTGCCCAGGCATCGTAGTAGCGCGGACTTGAAACGGGAACACTGTGCCATGCCACGCCAATCTGTGTCTGTGCCGATTTATGATGCACATGACAGGGAGACGGCACCACGTCGCCACAGGCAACCTGCGGGAGTTCATCGCCGGACCAGACGCCAAAAGCCTGTTCAAGCGAATCGCGAACAGCGGAGAGTTCAAGGTTGCCTGCGATACCAATGATCGTTTCCCGAGGTGAGCAGTAGCGCTGGTGGTGCTCATGGATATCGTCGAGAGTGATGGCAGGAAGGTCATCAGCCTCGCCGTCGGAAGGATTCCCCCATGGAGCCGGGTAGGCACATTTTCGAAGCATGCGACTGAGCTGCTGGCGGGGTTCATCTTCGACAGACATCAGGCTCTGCGCCACGAGATCTCGTGATGCCAGAAAGTCATTCTGTTCCAGATGCGGAGAGCGGATCATGGCGGCGATATGCGGAACAGCATGCAGCAGGCGATCCGCAGTCGTGGCTCCGGAAAATGTCAGGTGTGCGCTGCTGTTACTCAGATGCCGCTGCAGGCCGAGGTTATCGAGTGCTGCGCAGAGTTCTCTGGAGGACATACCGGCAGCCCCACGCGGGAGCATTTCAGTGAGTATGGATGCTGTGCCGACGCGTCCCGCATTGTCACGAATGGCACCAGCGGGCAGCAGAACAGAAATCGCTGCTGATTCGCTATGCGGCATGGCTTCGAACACAACTGTGACGCCGCTGGATAACTGAAACGATTCTGATTCTGCGGTCATTTGGACACCGAGTGACAGGAATGGGACGGTCGCACAGGAGAGACAAAAAAACTGACCCGATGGCAGGATACCATCGGGTCAGCAGCTGACTGTCCGCATGACAGGCAAAGTGCAGCCGATCACTTGCCAGCCGGCAGAGCAAAGTCTCCGGCAAGATTACGCCAGATGGAATGCACATGGTTGGCGGAGTTCTGCGTATTGTTGTACTCAATCACAAAACTGCTGCCCTGGATCACATAGTGGTGACGCTTGTTGGGCTCGGCATCACCCCACCAGCCCATCCGGATATTGTCCATACCGGATTTTTCGATTGCCTGCATGCGATCACGAACGACCTGAGCCGGCATACCCTTGACGTATTCTCCGATCAGTTCACGAAACAGCTTCTGCTGATCAGGTGACATTTCCGCGTAACGCAGACCGACTGCTTCGCCAACAACGGGCTGTGCTTCCCCCGGACCACGGATTTCATCGGGAGCGTCAGGGGAGATCCACATGGCTTTTTTCTGACTGTCGTTGCAGGCCAGCAGAATACTTCGAGCAAGATCTTCTCTGGTACCGAGAACGCGCAGGCTGCGGCCCGGGCCGGCATCAATCAGGGCGGGGTTGGTGCCCAGCATTTCCGGTGTACTGCTCACGATGACACCGTCCCGAATGACGAAATTCAGGGACAGGTGGTGACCTTCGAAACGCCAGCCCCATGTTCCATTTTCGGAAGGTTCACCGAAGATTGTGATGTGGTATTTGTGAGTGTGTCGACGCTGTCGTCGGTACTCTTCCTCGCCACCTTCAAAGAGGTACAGGACTTCTTCCAGACTGCGAATCTGCAGAGTCGTCAGATACCCGGCGGCGGACAGTCCGGACTTCACCAGTTCGTCGGCAGCGGCGCGGCTTTCACCTTCAAGATCCCACAGGACAACCCCATTTCGTTCACGAGGAATGAAGTGCCAGTTGACACGTTCCGGATCATCAAAGGAGTAGCTGAGTTTCTTTTTCAGTTCGTCGGTCAGCAGGCCGCGAAATGTCACAGCAGCCTTTGCCATCGCGAGACCGGGGCGACTGGTTTCATCTTCGCCCTGAACAGCAGGCAACAGCAGGATGCTGCAGAGTGTCAACAGAGTCAGCCGTTGTACGAAAGCCATTGAGGTATCCTTTTCATCAGAAAACTGGTGGGAGGCGGTGATCAGCCGGCAGACTCCTGTTGACGTACGAGAGACGTGCAGTCTGTGAGTCGGCCGCCGAATCCGCAGCGGGTTCAGCCCGGGGGCCAGGCAAGCGGACGTCCGCCCATAATGTGGATGTGCAGGTGAAAGACAGTCTGACCGCCATGACCGCCGGTATTGATTACCGTTCGATAACCATCGGTCAGGCCAAGCATTTCAGCAATTCGGGGTACCATGGTCAGCAGATGACCGCTGAGCTGAGTATCCTGTTCGGTTAGTTCATCAAGCGAAACCACAGGCTTGCGGGGGATCAGCAGGACATGCACCGGAGCCTGCGGACTGACATCATGAAAAGCGAGGCAATGTTCGTCTTCGTAGACAATCCTTGCGGGGATTTCCCCGTCGATGATTTTCTGAAAAACGGTCACGCCTTACCTTCCTGAAGAGATTGGTTGCTGCCGTTGAGCAAAGCCGCGGCATTGTCGTGAAAAATTAGCAGGATCTGCTGTAAACTCCAGCGGCACGCCGATGACAAACCTGGCAAATCAGAATTGCCCTGGGAAATTCGGTACTTGTTCAGGAAGCAACTCCTGCCGACAACGGTGATTCTGCAGAGACGGCCAGGGACAGACCGGCAGTGTCCAACGGCATACAAATGGCAATGTGTCGGCAGCAAAAAGGAGGCGCAGCAATGCAAAATACTCGCAGCGGCGGACGTCGCAGGTTCCTGCAGCAGGCCACATTGCCGCTGGCGGCCCTGCTTCCGGCACATGTTCTGTCTGCTGACGAAGTGGAAGAACGGCAGCTGAATCAGCGTATCGATGCGGCAATTCGAAAATCACTCAACTGGCTGGCGGCTGAACAACAACCGTCGGGCGCGTGGACCACGAACGACTTCGGCGAATCCACAGCCACCACTGCGCTGGCGATGATGGCTTTCATGGCGGCAGGACACGTGCCGAACGAAGGCCCATGGGGAAAGCTGCTTCCGAGAGGACTGGCGTGGCTGATGTCGCAGCAACGCGACAATGGTCTGCTGGTTGGTACACGGGCTGGGCACGGTCCGATGTACAGCCATGGCATCGCCACGCTCATGCTGGCGGAAATCAGCGGGATGCTGGGAGGAGTTCAGGAGCAGCAGTGTCGGGAGTGTCTGCAGCGGGCCGTCCGCCTGATCATTGATGCACAGAATCATCCGCGTCCGGAGGAACACAGCGGTGGCTGGCGATACCAGCCGACCAGTCGGGATTCGGATCTGAGTGTCAGCGCGTGGCAGTTGCTGTCGCTTCGAGCCGCTCGGGATATCGGCTGTGACGTACCGGTGGAGAATATTGATCGAGCCATTGCCTATCTGAAGCGGCTGCACGTGAAGCACGACGGGGGCTTCGGCTATATGGTCGGACATGGCAGCACCATTACCCGTGCCGGAACGGGAATTACAGCGCTGGAAGTATGCGGGGAGCATCGAACACCGGAAACGCTGGCTGCCGCCCGGCTGATTCTTTCACGTCCGCTCGTGAGATCCGAGCACTACTTCTTCTACGGTGCCTATTACTGCACTGTCGGAATGTACAAAGTTGGCGGGTCGGAATGGCAACAGGCTCGACGGCATCTGTACGAGACGATTCTGGAGCTGCAGAGCCCCATCGGTTACTGGACACCGGAGGACGGGACGGAACGTCAGGCCGGACGTGTGTATTCCACGTCGCTGGCCGTGCTGGCGCTTTCGATCGAATATGGATTTCTTCCCATTTATCAGCGTTGACTCTGCAGTTCGGAGGAATTGCTGCCAGCCGTGTTCGGCAGGATTGGCCAGCTTGCGGTGCCAAATCGGGCCAATGGCGGATCCGCAGCCGGCCGACTCCGGATTGCGGTCAGGATTTCGGTTGAAATTGCCGATCCGAACTGAAGGAACGGAACTTTTGAGAGCTCAAGGATGAACTCGGGGGATGAGTGATGTCACTGCGGTGGAAACACTGGGGAGTCTTTTTCCTGTTGCTGGGTGTTGTCGGGGGCGCAACTGCGGTAGTTCATGGTCAGGATCCGGCCGCTGATCCTCGCGTCGGTTCCAGTGTCATGATCATCCGTCACGGAGCGCCTATGCGAACTCCGGAGGCGACTGTCTGGACCTGCTACCTGGGTGAAATCTTCGAAGTGTCGCTGGTGAACGGCGAGTGGTTCTGGATTGAAGAGAAGGGCGGCTGGCTCTGGGAAAAGGAGACAGTTCCGTTTGATTCGGCCATTGACCAGCTTTCCGCTCGGCTTGCACGCGATCCTTCCGCCGAAAACTTTCATCTTCGTGGCGTAGCCTTTCTTGCGCACTCTGAGTATCTGCGGGCGATTTCGGACTTTGACGAAAGCCTGCGTCGAGACAAGCGAAACAGCGGTGCTCTGAATAACCGCGGAAAGGCGTATTATCTGCTGGGAGATTATCGCCGATCCGTACAGGACTTTGATGAGGCACTGAAGGCTGAGCCGAGCAACGTAATGTATCTGAACAACCGCGCACTTGCTCATCTTGACAGTGGCCAGCCGCGACTGGCACTCAAGGATCTGCAGACTGCATTGCTGGTGGTTCCCGACTTCACCGAAGCGCTCAATAACCGCGGTATCGTGCACATGAGGTCAAATGACAATGTTGCGGCACTGAAGGATTTCAATGCGGCTCTGCGAATCGATCCGAAGTTTGTGGATGCTCTGGGAAATCGTGCCAGTGCACTCCGCAAGCAGGGACGATATGAGGAAGCCATCAGTGATCTGCAGAACGCAATCGAGATCAGTCCTCGGAAATTTGAAGCGATCAATGATCTGGCCTGGCTGCTGGCTACCTGTCCCGACAGCAACATTCGAGACACCTCGAAGGCCCTGCAACTGGCTCGACAGGCCTGCGAAATGACTCGTTATCAGCAGTGGAACACCCTCGATACACTCGCTGCTGCACTTGCCGGAGAACGGCAGTTTTCAGAGGCTGCCCGGCATGCTGCTGATGCGGTTGATCGAGCGCCCCGGGACGAACGGCGAAGAATTCGCGGGCATCTTGATGAGATTGCCGCCGGTCGGCCAATTCTTGAATCGCCGAACTGACACGAGCGTTGCAATTGGAAACCGTCACGCCCGTCCCTGCAGCAGTGCTGCTGGCAGGCCAGTCCACAGGGTCTTAAGATGTCCGGAAGACACAGTTTCGGCTGATGCATGGCAGCGACCGCACGTCTGTCTGCCAACTCAGTGTCTGCAGGTCTGCGCCGCGGAATGTGGCGCAACAGAGCACCTCAGAACAGGATCAGCTGCCAGTGTGGCTTGTACAATGAGAGTCGTTCAGCATGGTGCCCGGCACCGGCAGCGTTGTAATTTTCAGGAGGAATTCGGCAGATGCTTCAGACAAGTCGACGACAGTTTCTGGCCACAGGGCTGGCCGCGGGAATTCATCTGGCTGGTCCATCACGATCCTCAGCAGCCGCCGTACCGGCCAACGATGCGATCCGACTTGGATTTATCAGCTGTGGTGGTCGCGCCAACGAACTGATGAGTGCATTCACACGTGTCGATGGTGTTGCGGTCACAGCCTTGTGTGATCCCGACGACAGTCGGCTGGGAAAAGCCAAAGAACGGTTTTCGGATGCATCGGGTCATACGGATCTGCGGCAGTTACTGGATGCAGAGAATGTTGATGCGGTGGTGGTGGCGACCTGTAATCACTGGCACTGTCTGGCTGCGATCTGGGCGATGCAGGCTGGCAAGGATGTTTATGTCGAAAAGCCGCTGTCGCATACGCAGTGGGAGGGAGATCAGGCCGTCGCGGCGGCTCGAAAATATGGCCGTATCTGCCAGCTGGGTACTCAGCAGCGTTCGGACCCGATGCAGGCAGACATCAAACAGTTTCTGCATGACGATTCCGCGCTGGGCAAGCTCACCTCCGTGCGTGTCAATCGATTTGGAGTACGTGGTTCAATTGGACGACGTACAACACCTTTGGAGATTCCGGCCAGCGTGGACTACAACCTCTGGCTTGGACCGGCGCAGGATCAGCCCATCTTTCGGGACAAGCTGCAGTATGACTGGCACTGGGACTGGAACACCGGTTCCGGAGAGATGGGGAACTGGGGAGTGCATGTGCTGGATGATGTTCGTAATGTAGTTTTTCGGGATCAGGTGAGCCTGCCGAAACGAATCCTCGGTGGTGGTGGCCGCGTTGTCTGGGACGATGCCGGGCAGACCCCCAATGTTCATTTTGCGTGGTTCGATACGGGCATCGCTCCGGTTGTCATCGGGCTTTCGAACCTGACCGCCGGTCCTGATGCCAAGGGTTCCCCGAAGCACCCGGGGCCCGGCAGTGGCTACATCGCCTACTGTGAAGGAGGGCGGCTGGAAGGCCAGCGCGGGCGTGCCACGGCCTTCGACGCTGACGGCCGGGAAGTGCGACAGTTCCGGGGTACAAGCGGCATGGGAATTCATCAGCAGAATTTCATTGAAGCAGTACGCAGTCGGCGATCTGAAGATCTGAATGCTGATGTGGAAACGGGGAATCATTCCACTGGCTGGTGCAATCTTGCCAATGTTGCCTTCCAGGCGGGCGGGCAATTCAGACACGAGGCACTGCAGGCGGTGGACGTGGATGGCTGGCCGGAGCTGATGCGTGAGATGCATGAGCATATGCTGGCACACCGCATCAGCCCAGCGGATCCTGGCCTGAAGGTCAGCAGTGTGCTCACACTGGATCCCGAGACTGGCAAGTTTACAGGTGATTCTGCAGCAGCCAATCGCTGGATGCGTCGCGAATACCGCGCAGGATTTGTTGTACCGGAACTCGTCTGACATTCGTGCTCGGTACCGCCGCCATCGTTCGGATGGTCGGCCGCTGCCGGTTTCTGTGCAGAAATCAAACAGGCCCGCGAAGTTTCCTTCGCGGGCCTGTTTCGGTGGTGTTGTCACTGCTGAGCGATCGGGATCACTTCTTTTCGAACTCTGCGTCGATCACGTTGTCGTCTGAGTCATCACTGCCGGAATCATCTGATCCGGTCCGGTCATCGTTCGCGCCGGCTGCGGCATTCATGTGCTGGGCCAGCGACTGGCTTGCCTGGGCGAGTTCGCTCACAGCTGACTTGATTGCATCGGTATCCTCGCCTGCTGCCGCCGAGTTGACTTTGGCGATGGAGGCTTCGATGGCAGACTTTGAACCTCCGTCGATCTTGTCCTCGTGCTCCTTCAGAGTCTTCTCAACCTGGTAAACCAGAGAGGAGGCCTCATTGCGAGCTTTGGCGAGACCTTCGCGTTTCTGGTCTTCTTCGGCATGAGATTCTGCATCAGACCGCATGCGGTCGATTTCTTCGTCAGACAATCCGCTGGACTGTTTGATCTGAATGGAGTGTTCCTTGCCGGTGGCCTTGTCTTTTGCGGAAACCTTCAGGATACCGTTGACGTCAATGTCGAACTTCACCTCAATCTGTGGCACCCCGCGCGGAGCGGGCGTGATGCCATCGAGAGTGAAGACATCGAGCTGTCGATTATCCTGAGCCATTCGGCGTTCACCCTGAAACACATTCACAGTCACTGCAGGCTGATTGTCGGCCGCGGTGGAGAATGTCTCCGTCTTGGTTGTCGGGATGGTTGTGTTCCGTTCCACAAGGACCGTCATGATGCCGCCCTCTGTTTCGATTCCGAGTGACAGCGGTGTGACGTCCAGCAGGACCACATCCTTGACGTCGCCAGCAATGATACCGCCCTGAATTGCGGCACCCAGGGAAACGACTTCATCGGGGTTTACGCCTCGATGGGGATCCTTGCCGAACATCTCCCTGACAAGCTGCTGGACTCGTGGGACGCGGGTGGATCCGCCCACCAGAACAACCTCATTGATGTCCGCAGGGCTCAGCCCTGCATCTTTCAGAGCATTCAGAACCGGCTGACGACAGCGTTCCACGAGCGGGTCGATCAGCTCTTCGAAGCGAGATCGAGACACGCTCAGCTGCAGGTGTTTGGCGCCGGTGGCATCTGCAGTGATGAACGGCAGATTGATATCGGTTGACTGCCCGGAGGAGAGTTCCTTTTTGGCCTTCTCTGATGCTTCGCGAAGGCGCTGCAGGGCCATGG
>JALRDR010000882.1 GCA_023262145.1 Planctomycetaceae bacterium
CATCACGAGCCAGCTGGAAATTCATCTGCCCATCCTGCAGCAGACGCAGCCGAAAGGAAATCTGCGTGTTGTCCGGAACGTGCTGCAGCGGATGCAGATCAAGCTGTAACAGCTGACGACCGCCAGCCCCCGCTTCCAGCAGCAGCGACTGCTTACCATTGATTGCCGCCGTCTGACCTGATGCTTCCAGTTCCTGCAACGCTGCGGCAAACTGCGTCTCCGCGGCCGCCAGCTTCTGCTGCAGAGCTTCCGGTACAGGCATTTCCGCAGCAATTGACTGCAGCTGCTGAACTGCGTCGGCCCGCTGCTGCTGATGCTCCTGCAGAACGGCGTTGCGGAGATGCACACGTGCCCCGGGATACCACGACTCGCGAGGCAATTCCCGCTGCTCAATCTGCGGAAAGAACCCGCTCAGAAACTTCGGGACACCCGGAGCGATACTGCCGCGGTCCTCCTGCCGGTTGCGTTCGTCGCCCATCGCGTAAAACCAGGTTTCCGCGTCCGGTCGTTCGTCAAAGATCCGCACCATGCCTTCGCGAACAACTTTCCGCGAACCTGCGTAGGTGTATGGTTCGAACGTGGGTGGCTCCGGTTCTCCGACAACACGATCCTGCCGGATCCCCATCGGCTCAAAGAAAGCCCGCATTCGAAAGTAGTCGTTCTGCTCAATGGGGTCGTACTTGTGATCATGGCAGTGAGCACAATTGAAGGTCAGCCCAAGGAATGCCTTGCCGGTGTATTCCACGTTGTGCCGCATCCACTCATTCGGATTCAATGAGTAGTAACTGCGGATCAGGTAACCTGTGGCCGGCCATGCGGAATCGTCAGCGGCAGCCAGTTCATCGGCAGCCAGCATTTCCTGCACCATGCGATCGTAACCATGATCCGCATTGAGTGAATTCACGATCCAGTCTCGCCAGCGCCAGATCTGCGGGGCACTGTTGCGCACATCATTCTGCTGACGCCGACCATACCAGTCGGAGTATCTCCAGATGTCCATCCAATGGCGGCCCCAGCGTTCGCCATACTGCGGAGACGCCAGCAGCTGATCCACGATGTCAAGATAAGTCTGCTCCGACGGATCGGACAGAAAGGCCTGCAGCTGCTCAGGCGTCGGCTGCAGCCCCGTCAGATCCAGAGACACGCGACGCAGCAATAACGCCGGATCAGCATCCTCCGCATGCTGCAGTCCCTGCCGATCCCACGCCTGCATCAGAAACCAGTCGATCGGACTGCGACACCACGTGGCATCAGAGACGTCAGGCAGTTCAGGCCGCCGGGGGGCAACGAATGCCCAGTGCTCAGCAGGATCCGCTTCCGGCTCCTCAAATTGCGGCGATTCAGCTCCGGCAGCAATCCATTCTCGCAGATGCTGAACATCGGCAGCCGACAACGGCATGCCCAGCGGCGGCATGCGGCCGTCGTCTTCAGCAGCCGTCACGCGTTGCAGTATGCTCGACGACGCGGCGTCGCCGGGAATCACCACCGGTCCCTCGGCACTGCCCTCGCGAATCAGCTGGCCAGTGTCCAGACGCAGACCAGCCTCCTGTTTCAGAGCTCCATGGCAGGCGTAGCAGCGCTCCTGCAGCAATGGGCGAATCTTTTCGAGATACAGCGCCGGATCAGTTGCCGGAGCCTGTCCCGCTAAAGCAAGCAGCGGAATCCAGCTGACCAGCAACAGACTGCAGCAGTGAAGCGAGATGCGTTGTCGTTGTGCTGACGGCTGTCTCACTGCCATGCTCCCCTCGAAGAAACGAACCACCAACCGCAGTAACTTCCACATCGCACTCTGAACAACAATCAACCAGTATGCGGCTGCCCGGGACAGAAGCGATGTCAGCCGAACAGACCGGAGATGACTCCTGTACTGTCCGCATATCGTTCTCGTTCCACGCCCAGTGAATGCAGCACCGTGAGCCACATATTCGCCAGCGGCGTACCCGGCTCAAGATGCAGGTGACGACCATGTCTGATTCCTGAAGCATTCCCTCCGGCCATCACGAGGGGCAGATCGTTGTACTGGTGAGTGGTCCCGTCGCCCATGCCGGCACCCAGCACGAATACCGTGTTATCCAGCAGCGAAGTCCCGTTTGCTTCTTCAATCTCACTCATTCGCTGTACCAGTCGCGCGTAGGCCGAGACATGAAAGCGATCCAGTCGCAGCAGATCCTCAAGATGATTCTGCGGTGCGTGTGTCATGGCATGGTGGCTGTGCGGCTTGTCCAGAATTCCCTCCCAGTTGGTAGGAGTTGTCCAGCGTTCCGGTCCGGCCATCAGGGTACCCACATTCGTGAGCCCGGTCTGCAATGCGGTTACCAGCAGATCCCCCATCAGATGAATGTACTCCATCCGCGGCAGATGGTCGTCCGGACGCTCAATCTGTGCAGTGACCAGTTCCGCCCGCAGACGATCAATGCGATCCATGCGCTGTTCAATGGTCCGCACAGCTTCCAGATATTCGGCAAACTTCTGTCGGTCGCCTCCGCTGAGCCGCTTCTCCAGGCGGCGAGCACTGCTGAGTGCCAGGTCGGTGATATTGCGTACCTCAGCGTTGCGTGAGGTTCCAAAGAGCCGATCGTAGACCTTCCGAGGATTACGCATGGATGGGGCAACATGACCCGTTCCGTACCAGGACATATTATCGAAGTAGATGGATTCGATGTTGTTCTGGTGATCGTTGCAGCTGAGTTCCAGCGTGGAAAACGGTGTCTTCTGTCCGATCGCGTCCGCAGCAATATGGTCCAGCGTGCGGGCCAGTGGATAAGCCGAATTCTTCACCTCGTATGGTGCGACACTGGTCAGATAACAGGAAGCAGCCTGGGCGTGAGAATCTGTGCCATGCTGGAACGGACGATCCAGACCGGTCACCAGGCTGACCCGCTCCCGCACTGCATGCAATGGTTCCTGTGTCGGCGAAATTGTGAGCGGATGACTGCCAGGTG
>JALRDR010000974.1 GCA_023262145.1 Planctomycetaceae bacterium
CAGCGAGACGCGCATCCTGGTCGCGCAGATTGCCGCGCAGACCGCGATGAGATAGATGTAAATCGCCTTCTGGAATGGCTCTACAAAGTTGAACCACGCCTCCAGACGCACATTGTCTGAATCCACAAAGGGCAGATTGGCGTCCTTCACCCAGTCGCCGTAGGCAGCCACCTTCTGATTGAATAAGTTCACATCCGACTGTCGCCAGGCAGCGAAAATATCACTCACGTAACTGACGCTGGTCATAAATTGTTCGGATGCGTTTCCACCATTCAGCAGAGGGCCCACCTGTTTCTCCAGATCACCCCACAGCAGCTGTGAGATCTCTCTGTTGACCGCGACATAAAGTGCATCCGGGTCGGTAACTCCGACCGCCTGCAGACGACTGCGGATGGCATTCATGCGGGGATCGTTCGGGGAGTTCTCCATCAACTCACTGATCACTTCCATCATGTCCTGAGCAACCCGGTCTGATGCGAGTTCAATGGCCTGCTCCGGAGTCACTGACTCGACCAGTTGTTCAGCGGTTACCTCCGGCTCTGAATCGGCGATCAACTGCAGGATGTTTCTGAGGTATGGATCCTGCACACGATTCAACGCGGCCAGAGCGCGGGCCTGCACTGTTTCCGAAGCTTCCTCCCCGGGAGCATTCTGAACCGGGGTCGACTGCAGAATATTCATCGTCCCGGGGATTGATGCTCGCACCAGTTCCATCGGGCGCTGTTTCTGCACGTATTCGGTAAACTCTTCGACCGTGGAGATACTCCGAGCCTGAAGTTCTCTGTTCAGAGCCTGCAGTGAACTGGCAACGATATAGGTTTCCCAGGATTTCAGTTCATCTTTTGTGCCCGTTGGAACCGCCATCACAGCCTTGCTTTCGCCAAGCCGGGACAGGATTCGCCACGTGACAATGGCACTGTCGACGGGGTTGTCGGAGTTCTGTTGCAGGAACATCTGCGACACCTGATTGATCCGGCCCACGGTGTCGAACAACGCCCCCACGCGTCGCTCCAGCACTGTCAGATCGTACTCCTCCTTGCGACGACGTTTTTCGTTGCCTTCCTGCCAGATATCTTCCAGCTCAGACATGTTGCGGCGGATCTCGTCCATGGAGTAGACCAGGCCAGGACGCTGCTCCAGATCCAGCAACGATAACAAACGGTCATCTTCAATACGGATCACCCGATGACGACCGGCTACCTCCGGACGTGCCGCCAGATCCAGAAACCACTGAATGGCCGGTGCTCGGCGTTCCATGAGCGGTCGCAGTACTTTTTCCACATCCGTGACATCAGCATCTGTCAGTTCCGAAATTCGGTCGTACCACTGCGAACAGGATCCTTTGAAGGAGCTGAGTTGTTCGCTGAGATCAGCGTCCGGCCAGCTTTTTGCCGCGGCTGCGATAATCTTCGTTCGCACCGCTTCCTCTTCCAGTTGCCATGGTTCCAGTTCCGCCCTGAAGGTGGATTTGGCTGACGCCATCAGCAGCATTGTGCGAGCTACGGAATCCAGCGGCTGCGCACGTCCGTTCCAGGCAACCGGCAACTGAGATGCCTGATACAGATCAAACATGCCTTCCTCAGTCTGCGGCGGCGAAGTGGAGCGACCGATCCAGAGTGCAAAGACCGCGGTAATGGTCAACGGCAGCCAGAGTCGCAACGCGGATCGCGGTGCTGTGGGCTGTGCTTCCACGACACGTTTCGCCGGGGCGAAACCTGCCGGCAGATTGGTGGTCGTCGCTGTTGCTGCAGGAGCCTGCTGGCCCCGTGATGATCGTTCCAGAAAACGCATCAGCGTCTGACCAAACTGAGCAAACATGCCAAACGCCACCACCATGCAGGCAATGTAGGGCAGCATCCAACCGGAGTTTCTGACGACGGAAATTGTCGACGCCTCACGGCCGTCCGGGAGTGTCAGATAATTGGACTGATAAAATGTCTCGCCCTGATAACGCAGCGGATTGTTCATCCAGATTGTGAACGTTTCCTTGCGGCCATCCTGAGTAATCTCAATTTCTGAACGGAAGTCGCGGGGAGTGGAACTGCCAATGTATGTGGTGCGACTCACGTCCTTCAGATGCACCTCGTACGGCTTGTAGTCACGCTGGAATCGCAGATAGAGGTAATAGTCCTTCCCATCCACAGAGACCTTCTCGCCCAGCTGCGAATTCAGCTCACTGACATTCTGAGACACCAGTACGGTCTGCAGCGTGCTGCCGTCATTCCGATCGATCACATCCACCAGAACAGTAGACTGATCCATGGTGTCATCCATTCCGGTGACCGGATCACGTTCCTCCGGAGCCGCAAAGGATCCCAGCCCGCTGTTCAGCCCCTGATCACCCGGAGTCAAAGCTCGCAGTTCACTGTTTCTGTAAAACCGGCGGACCACCAGATCGAAGGGTAGTTCCGGCGTGGAGATCCGCTGACTGTCTGCGGATTCTGCCGCCGGCTTCTGCAGCGCGGCGTCCTCCGGTGCGGCATTCACCAGCATGGCTTCGGGAACGGCAACCACATTGTCCTTGCCATCATCCCGGCGGCTGATAACCGCCAGTTCGCGAACACGAATATCGCGGGCATAGTTGACGGTTTCGCCTTCCGTCAGAGACAGACTGTATTCCCTCGCAATCAGGCCCACCTGCAGCTCGCTGATCATCAGCATTGCTACGCCAAAGTGCAGCAGAGCTATCCCGCCGCGCTTGCCAAAGAGCAGATTCGAGCCCAGTAGTAACAGCAGCGAACAGGCAGAGCCCTTGAGCAGCTGCCAGAGAATTCGCATGGCAGACAGATTCAGTCGTGCCTCTTCGCCACCACGCACATAGTACAGAAAGACTCCCAGCAACGTGGCACCAAGGCCGATGAGCAGCCAGCGGACGGACTTCGCCGCTGCCTGGTTCAAATACCCCGTAGCAACTGTGGCCGCACCGGAAAGGCCAAGCAGGCCAAGCATCAGGTACCAGATCTGCTCGGCAGTGAGCACCGTGTTGCCGGATTCCACTCCCGTCTGCTGATTTCCGGTGAGGACCACCACGGCCATCATGAGCAGCCCCAGGCCGATCAGGCCAAAGCCGGCAAGCCTGCGACTTCCGGTGGCCTGAATCCGAAACTTGAGCAGATGTGCAGTCGTCAGATTGGCCAGCATGATCCAGCCGATCGTCCAGCCACCGGGGAACGGCAGGTAGCGGAAGGAACCGAGACGCTCACCCAGTTCCTCGCCGTAACGCCCGAACATTGATGGCGGGAACAGATCCACGACATCCACTTTTGCCACATAGCAGCGGAAGTAGTCAGCCATCACCAGCCAGACGTCACGACGCGCCTGCGCAAGACTGCCAATGAAAACTATCACCATGGACAGCACGAAGAGCACGCAGGTCAGCTTCAGTGAAGCAAGCATGCTGAGCAGACGAACTGCCGTGGAGGGGCCAGCGATCTGACCGCGAGCCGAAGATTGGTCCGGAATTGCAGCCGAAATTGACATGTAGTGATCTCCGGGGACAGCAGCCTGAGTTGAATGGTCAATCAGATGGCTGTAAGGAATTGCCGGTCCGTCTTTGACTCTGTAGCTGTAACAAGGTAGCGATTGACTCGGCTCAGGGGCAGGAAACCCTGCCAGGAATCAGTCAGCCAGCACTCCATGATTCACAGAAACTTCGCAGCCCATCACGAGCTGCTGTCGCTTCTGCGGAGACCCCTCTGAGCTTAACCACCCAGATCTTGTCCTTGTACGTCAGCAGCATCCCCAGAATTGTTTCACTGGGGCCCGCAAGTTCAACCCATTGTCCGCTCATCCCGCCAATTTGGAGCGGCTCCACGGACTGCATCAGGTCTGCCGGTGCCGCCCCCTCCAGACCAATCTGACCGGCCCAGCGAGCTACCTGCGGCGCAATTCCAGCCGTTGACGGAAGCGAAGTGACGGTGATTCGAGTGGCCCCCGAACCCCCGGTTGTCCACGCAAACTGACTGAATTGATCGTTTTGAGCAGCCTTCCATGCTGACGGAACACTCCAGCGGAATGGAACGGACGCAAATCGATCCCGAATCAGATCGGATGTCAGCATCTGCTGAAATTCAGC
>JALRDR010000996.1 GCA_023262145.1 Planctomycetaceae bacterium
GGAGCAGAATTGAGTGGGCGTTAATCGCTCTGGGGGGCTGCCCGACCGGACGTCTCGCAGGAGCAATCAATTCGCTGCCAACCTGCCATGTGACGGCAAGTGCCGTTGCAGCCAGCAGCGGGAGCAGAATCAGCAAATGTCGTCGCCAGCGTCGAAGTGGATGCCGTTGGGCGAAGGCTGCAGGATTGTTCATTGGAGGCGATTCGGATTCGGTGTTGGCATGGACGCGTTCGTTCTTTCCCGCCAGCTGCGAAGTTCGTTCAGCATTGCAGCGGCACGTTGCGGTTGCTCCTCGGCAAGGTTGGTTGACTCCCCCGGATCTTCTGCAAGGTTGTAGAGTTCCAGCGATTCGTCCTCAAAGTATTCCAGCAGTTTCCAGTCGCCCGCCCGAATGGCTCCGACTGGCGTCGTGGTGGGGTAGTAATGCGGGTAATGGAAGTGGAGGGCTCTTCGATCCAGTTCAGCGGCAGGATTGATCAGCACCGGGGCCAGATCAATCCCGTCGATCACCGGCAGTTCTTCCTGAACTGGAACGTGGGCACGCAGTGTCTGGAACAGGTCCATCAGAATCACCGGCTCGTCACTGCTGCTGCCGGGCTGAGTCCGCCCCGGCCAGTGAACGATCAGCGGCACACGAATTCCGCCTTCATACAGGGAGCCCTTGCCCGACCGCAGCGGCGCGTTGCTGGTGACGGGGGTGGTGCCATTTTTGTCCTTGCCGATGAATCCACCGTTGTCGCTGACGAAGACGACAATGGTCGAACTGTCCAGTTGCCGCTCCCTGAGCTTTGCGAGGACTTGCCCAACGCTCAGGTCAAGCCGATAGATCATTGCCGCATACGTCGGGTTCTGGTGGTGGAGTTGTGGTGTCAGGCGTTCGGCGAAGCGACGTACATCCTGCTCCGGAGCCTGAATCGGTGTGTGTGGTGCATGATGAGACAGGTACAGAAAGAACGGCTGCCGTGCATCTGCGGCACGGTCGATGAACTGCAGCGCTTCGCCCGTCAGTCGATCAGTGAGGTATTCGCCGGGCTGGCCGTAATCCAGCCCGGGCAGATAGCGGAACTCCGGGCCGAACCGCCCTGCTCCACGATAAGGCCAGAAAAAGGAGAACGGTGCACCCCAGTGTGTGCCGCCGATGCTGATGTCGAAGCCCTGAGTCTGCGGGTAATGGTCAGCGTCGCCCAGATGCCATTTTCCGATCATCGCGGTCAGGTAGCCGTTTGACTGCAGGATCTCCGCGAGCGTGATTTCCGAGTGCGGCAGGTCATGTCTCGACGCACCCTGCAGCAGTTTTCGATTTTGCGGACCACCGAGTGATCCTTCAGACCAGATGGTCATACCGAGACGTGCTGCGTGGCGACCGGTCAGCAGTGCGGCGCGACTGGGAGAACAGACAGGCATCGCATAGGCTGAGGTGAACTTCATGGAAGCTGCAGCCAGCCCGTCCAGGTGCGGTGTTTCCACCAGATCACCTCCATAACAGCCCAGATCACTCCAGCCCAGATCATCCGCAAGGACAACAACGATATTCCAGCGCGGCCCGCCGGCGGCTGATTGCGCATGAATAGCCACGGGGCAGCAGGTCTGCAGCAGGAGGCAGAAAAGTGTGCTCAGCAGAAGAAGCGATCGCATGTATGGGAGTACTTTCATGCAAAGGTCTGCGGAGACTGTAAGAAGGCCGGGCGGTGTCTCGTCTTCGCACGGAGAAGATTAGTGTGATTGCATGCACGTGTCATGGCGGCAGGTTCGTGTGTTGCTGCGGACTGTCACTGCGCGGTCCGATGAATAGCCGCAGCAGACACGCCTGTTGCCCGTATCGTCGCGCGTCTGCTCCGCGCTCGGCAAAATGCGAGAACGTCGTCGCAGACATGCCGAATCCGCAGTTGACAGAGCACCTTCTGGTGTTGAACATTGTCCGAGCAGGCAGGCTGAGAGCGGAGCAGAATGTCGGCCAGATGCCGGCCAGTGACGCTGGCCAGTATGGATTTCCGGCACTGCCGAGTGGTACTGCATGACCAGCATGGCTGCATATTCCAGCAAAGGTATTTCCAGCCATGGCGAATACAGAACCATCGTCCCGGCGGATCTGGTATCTGGCGGCAGCGACCGTTGTTGTTACTTGTGCCGCGTTGGTGTTCTGGATCTACGGGACGGACACACATCACTCCAGTCGCCGCACAATATGGTGGACAGAGCGAGGACGCAACCTGATTCCACCGACGGCAACGGAGATCACGCTGCGGCAGGACATGCTCGATCACTACGCGATCTACACGGTGCAGGAATCGGATCTGAACGACTTTCTGAACATTCGATTCGCGGGTGAGGGTGAAGTCCTTGATTCGTACAGTGAGCGATCACCGGTGAAGGCAGATCGAGTGGGCGTTACTGTCGGGCCGCTGGACTGGGTGCTCACAGAAGACACCGTCACCTATTCCTACGCTGCCTCAAACGGCGGAACACACGATTACTACCATGATACGAAGACCGGACGAACGTATCAGAAGTCGGCTTACTGGTGACGGGGCATGCAGCCACGGCTGGTTCACTCATGCCTGCCGCTGCCATCACCATCCGGCCAGGTTGCTGATCAGCCGGATGTCGCGATTTGTTTCGCGGGAAACAGTGTACTCCCAGTGTGCTGAATCTGTGGTAGGGAAGTTTGCCAGTAGCGACGTTACTGCTGCCCGGTTTGCTGACCCTGATCAGCCAGGGTGATTCTCGGGATCTGCTGGTGACCTGCCAGGCCTTTGGTCGTGATCACATTCTGAATCTCTGTTGCAAAGATCTGCTCCGCCATGCTGAGCGCGTTCTGAACCACACCGCCCATCCGCAGAGCATTGGTGAACTGCTCATCTCCCAGCCCCAGCCCTCCGACAACACTGGCGATCTCTCTGACCTGCGGATCATTTTCAATCGCGGCAATCTGTTCCGGCCGCAGATCTGCAACAGTGGCAGATCCGCTGGCAGTCAGCAGCAGTGTCCACTGCCCATTATCCGTCTTGTGAAACAACTGGCGGGTAACAGCAGCGCTCCCGGCACCAGGATTCAATTCAAAGCCTGAAAGGATGACGGTCGGATGCTGATGACTTTCAGCGATACGGACCGCTGCCGACGGAAGTGAGTTGCTGATGGCCTGCTGGCGTGTTGACGCCGCAGTTTCGTTCAGCAGTTCGTTGAGCAGATTCTGCAGATTATTGGTCAGCATGGAGGTGATAAGTTCCGTCACTCCGGGTTGAGCGGATTCGTCGATGACTGAATTTCCGGAGCGAATGAGCCGGGTAACCGAATTCAGCCGGACATCCACAGCGGCGAAGATGCGCTGGTGATCGGCTGCCGCAGCAGCGGGCTGTGTCGGCATTGCAGTGCGTCGCTCTGGTTCGGGGATGGCCTGCAGCAATCGCACGATTGATTCGCCGCTCAGGTGCTCAAGGTCCGGAATGTGGTTCAGCATTGCAAGACGGCAGACCTGTCTTCGCTGAGGAGATTGCAGATCAAGTTGTCGCAGCTGCGATCGAAGGATCTGCACAGTCACAAATTCCGGATCTGCATCTGCGCTGGTCAAAAGGCGCTCGTGAATTTCACTGAGCAGCCCCGCTCGCTGCCGACTGGCCAAATCGTGCAGTTGTTGCAGCCGCTCAATTTCGCGCTGGAGTGTTTCCGCTGTTGCGAGAGCCGCCGATTGCTGCTGATCACGGAGCTGAGGTGCCATCCTGTCCGTGAACAGATCCGCGTGATTGCTTTTCAGATAGTCGGTCCGCAGAATCAGTGTTGCTGGCTTCTCACTGACGGCCAGTCCCCGCATTCTTGTGCCGTCCTTCAGAGTGACTCGATCCGTTACCTGATCGCGAAAGGAGAGGTTTCTTGCCGGATCCTGCTGTGCCCCGGCGGGCTGCGCGGGCGTCGCCAGACAGACGATGCACAAGGAGAGCATCCACGTGAAGGAGATTCCTGCGGTCAATGCGGCACAATGTGTCAGCTTGTACATGGCAGATGCTCCGGGGCAGCAGAATCTGATCCAGACGTCGGAGTGCTTCCTGTGTGTAACCATGGCTACGGACTTCCTGCGTTGCGGTGTTTCCACGGCCTGCTGTCGTAGCGCCGTGCCATAGGAGCAAGGATCGGACGCGACATAAGAGCATAACAGGAATGTGTGCCAACCTCCTCGGGTTGCTGTACTCGGGGGATACGAATTAGTATGAGGATCAGCAGTTGGCGAACTATGGAAAAAGGAAGATGGACATGTCTGACGTATTTGATCGCAACGTATTTCTGGTGAAGGAGCATGTCGGCATGTTCCGTGCCGCCAGCAACTACGATATTTATGATCCGGAGTCTGGTGAGCTGCTGATGGAGTGTCGTGAGGAGAATCTGGGGCTCATTACGCGTCTGCTGCGTTTCAGCGATTATAAGCGGAACACGCCGTTTGACATACGGATCAGAACGACCGCTGGTCAGCAGGTCGTGCGAGTGACCCGAGGGATTTCCATCTTCCTTTCGAATGTGCGTGTACTTGACGGCAATGACCGGCACATCGGTGGATTCAAGCAGAAGTTTCTGTCGATCGGCGGCGCATTCAATGTGCTCGACACCAGTGACAATCCTGTCTGTCAGCTGAAGGGCAAGTGGACCGGCTGGGATTTTCGGTTCATGGCCGGCGACCAGGAACTGGCGCACGTGACAAAGAAATGGTCCGGCTTCGGCAAGGAGATGTTTACCAGTGCCGACAACTATGTTCTTTCCATTTCGGAGTCTGTTCCGGTGGAGGGCGTGCTGCGTCCGCTGATTCTGGGAGCGGTGATGTGCATTGATATGGTACTGAAGGAATAGCAGGCTGACGCCTTCCGACCGCAACTGCGGTCCAGGAAGTCTTCCACGCGGACAGCATACAGCCCCAGGCAATGATTCTGTCGTGCTGCAGCATCGTTAAGCCAGCTTTGCTCGGGACTGTTCTGACAATGACTGAACCGGCTGTTCTTCCTGAATGATCAGAAAAGCACCAGGATGATTACTGAAGTCGAAGAGTACTTTCAGAATGGTTGCGGTCGCTGCGAGCGTTTTGCGACGGCGGACTGTTCCACGCGTCGTTGGCAACCCGGGCTGGCGGCGCTGCGTCAGATCTGTCTCGAATGTGGTCTCACAGAAACCGTAAAGTGGGGACACCCGTGCTATCAGCATGCTGGCAGAAATATTGCACTGATGGGCGCCCTGCGCGATGACTTTCGCATCAGTTTCTTTGACGCCGTCCTGTTGAATGATCCGCAGGGGATTCTGGAAAAACCGGGCCCGAATACGCAGCATGCCTGTCTGATTCGGTTTACTGAGATTGCCCAGGTGCAGCAGATGCAGCCACAGATCTGCAGTTTTCTGAGCCAGGCGATGAGCCACGCGGAAGCCGGAATCCGACCGGTACGAAAGTCGGCTGAACTGGTACTTCCCGCGGAACTGACGGATGCACTTCTGGCAGATCCGATGCTGGCTGCTGCATTTGAGGCACTGACACCAGGCCGTCAACGAAGTTATGTGATCAATCTGTCATCAGCAAAGAAGTCGGAAACTCGAATTGCTCGCATCAGCAGATTCCGCAAGGGAATTCTGGCTGGCAAAGGGCTTAATGAACGCTGACGGATTGGTCTCGTATCAGTTTTTGTCCACGCTCTGCTGGCTGACGCTGACTTCTTCCGATGCGGCCTGAGTTTCTGATGCCGCGACGGTTAACAGTTGCTGCTCGCTGCTTGCCGCTGGTGACAGCTGCTGAACATTGTTGTGCGGACGAGGCACGGGCACACAGCGTCCCGTAGGGCAACTTTCCAGACCGCAGGCCGGCAGAATCACCGCGCTGGTGAAAATCCAGCCCCCCATGACGGACGTCGCCAGCAGTGTGTCACGCAAGAACGGTGCCATTCAGAGTACCCTGAATTACCTGTCGACCGATGCAGCTGGAGCCGTGAAAACTGCAGCAGACCGGGATTGGTCTGCCGTGCCGGGATCCGGCATGTGGCACGTGTGCGCTGGAACCTCGCGAACCAGCACCATGATCGCCAGCCCCACCAGCAGTGCCCCGAAGCCGCGACGCAGTGTGTTCTGCGAGATCAGATCACTCAGCCTGCCACCCAGAATCGTACCGGCAGTACCCAGAAGAAGAAACATCAGAACGGTGGACCAGTCAACTTCGGCCCCCAGCGACAGGTAGCGGGTCAGTCCTCCCAGAGAGTTCATCGCAACGACTGCGAGGCTGGTGCCGACTGCTCTTCGCATTGGCAGCCCGCTGCCGAGGACCAGAGCAGGGATCACCAGAAATCCACCTCCGACTCCGACCAGCGCGGTCAGAATTCCCACAGCCAGCCCGTGCAGGACCAGTTTCCATGGAATACTACGGCTCGCAGAAGCCGGTGACGGCCCATCATCGCAGTTCTCCTCAACCGCAGCCTCCTGCCCTCGCGGCGCACGCAGCATCAGAATCGCAGCCGAAAGCATGACCACTGCAAACAGAATCAGCTGCGTGTGTCCGCTTAACCGACTGCCCAGCCCTGCGCCCAGAGTGGTCCCGGCAATCCCCGGCAGTCCAAAGAAGATCACGCTGCGATAATCGACGAGCCGCTGCCGGGCGTACGTAAAGACTCCGAATGCAGCCAGGCCACCAACGATTGCCAGGGATTCGGTTACGGCAACTTTCTGGTCGTGCCCCAGCAGATAAATCAGCACCGGTACGGTCAGGATTGAACCGCCGGAGCCCAGCAGCCCCAGCGTAATTCCGATGATGAGTGCGCCGACGACAACAATCATGGCAGGGCCAGTTCATTCAGAAGGGATCTGCCCGCAGTGTCAACGGAACGCCGTTGTCGACTGCGGGAGGAAGGAGTGTCTGCAACGGTCACGTGTTGCAGCAGGATGCGTCTTTCACCTGATTCCAGGGCATTCGTGCAATCAGCAGTCCCATGGCACAGGTATCCGTAATGCCGGCAAAGGTAAGCCCCGCTCCGACAAAACCGCTCAGGCCATGCCAGTAGGGATGAACGGCATAGCCCAGCACGGCTCCGCTGAATGCCATCAGGCCGGCGGCAATGCGAACCTGACGCTCAAGTGAAATCGCCTTCTTGCCACGATTCACAGCGTATCCGGCTGCAGCCCATGCCGACGTTCCGCCATCGATGCTGACAACATTGGTGAACCCGGCGGCAACAAAGGCATCGCACGCCTTCGCACTGCGACCACCTGACTTGCAGACGACGTAGAGTGGAGCATCTGCGCTGCGACCGGACATGACTGCATCCGGCTTCAGGCTGTCGAGTGGAACATTGCGAGCACCCTGAATGTGCACTTCGCGGAATTCCACCGGCGTGCGGACGTCGATGATTTCCACACCGCCTGCAGAACGCAGCTGATTCAGAGCGCTGACACTGATGGTCGAAAATGTGGCTGTTGTCATTACTGTTTCCTTCCTGCTGACATTGGTTGTGAGTAAGTCCCGTAGAGAGCGGGAGAGTTAGTTTTATTCGACATTTCTGGATGGTGCTGATCCGCTGTCGACGGAGCATCCGCCTGTTGCGTTGCAACTGCCGCCGGCCGACGAATCCTGTGGTTCACTGGGAAGCGACGATGCTTTCCATGCCTGGAATCCACCCACCAGGTCCATCACTTCATGGCCGGATTGCTCCAGCAGACTCACGGCGATCGCTGAGCGATAGCCGCCGGCACAGTGCACCACTACCGGACGATCCTTTGGAATCTCATCATTTCGATCACGCAGATGGTTCAGAGGAATGTTCAGACTGCCGGCAATGTGGCCCGCCTCCCATTCCATTGGTGCACGAACATCGACGATTACAGGAGCATTGGCGGACTGCTGAAGAAGTAGTAATGTCCGCCTATCAAGCATTTGGTGCAGGCGATATGGAAGCCTTAGCTGCATTAAATCAT
>JALRDR010001065.1 GCA_023262145.1 Planctomycetaceae bacterium
CTCTTCGGCAGGAAAACCACATTTCGTGAAAAAACTATCCGTTTTTTGCCATCGGGGTGTTTCTCGATGCACCGCCGTGTTCTCCGCAAATCATGCGGGGTACGCCCGTGGAATCTGCGGGAGATTCAGCGTAGAGGGCGGCACAGGGAAGTTGTACGTTTGTGTATTTCCTCCGCAGCCGCTGTTCTGCTCGCGCACGCAGGGGCCGAGTTACCGAGATGCGGCCATGATCCCGGCAGCGTGGACAGCTCAAACGAGCGGCAGCAACCTCCGGGCTGCAGAAAGAAACGCTCCGGCCGACGTACCGAGAAGATTCCGTGCCGCGGTGACTCAAGCTGTGCAGAAGCGTTCCTGATGGGGAGCCACGGCAGGCGAGCAACGTTGAGGCTGGCGGGGAGTGTCCGGGCGGGAACAGAGCGTCGCGATTGGAGGACTGCGTCGGGGGCCGGCGATGTTCAGCAGGGACTCCATCCCGCTTTGGATACTGGCGCAGAGCACAAGAGCCCGGAGTTAGCGCTGCTGTCCCGCTGCAGCAAGCAGGGAAGAGCCATATTCATTCCGACGATCCGAGTCAGCTGTCTGCGCTAAACTTTGAGTCTCAGCCTGGATTTTGTGTTTATGTCAATAGCCGGACAGTTCGTTGTTTCTGGTCTGCATCTGCTTTGCTGTGATGTTTTTTATGTCCGAAAAATAACACGTGTGTTCAGTGTTCTGCATGCCCAAAAAAAGAAGGCCAGCGGATCGCCAGCCTTCCTGAAGCAACGGTGCAGATTTTGAGATGAGGGTTGAATGCTGATCAGAATTCCCCGATCGTCTCCCCGCCATTTGCTGATCCCAGAGCACCCCAGACGCCATATGGCGACCGGCCGAACTGCGAGAACTGTGTACAGATTCCGGAGCGTGCGTTTGGCGAATCCGGGCCGTTGCAGGCTACGTTTCCGGTGTCGACATTCTCACTGATGAATTTAACGGAACCGTCTCCCATCAGGCAGAGCACACCGCCGGTGTGACGGCTGGATGGTTCGTAAAGTCCATCTTCGCCGTCCCATGCGTTCTGCACGTAGCAGCCCTTGTTGGGGCCCAGCTGTGTGGTCATGCCGGTAAACGCGGGAGCTCCGTCAGGCCAGCGTGTGCCGGACCAGTGTCGAACATCCCCCTGCAGTTCACCGTTGACCAGCTTTGCAAGTACGCTGGCGGGATTGTCACGCATTGCGCCACCATTGTTAATGGAGAGCACGCCATCTCGTGGGGCACGTTTTCCACCTTGCCCCTTGGAGCGTTCTGACATGGCGATGGTATTGCTGAGTCCGTCGACGATATCACGAAAACTACGGCTGATACCGTTGGAATTGTCGCGACCATTGCCGGCGGAAGTGAAGAACCCACGTTGTCCGCGTCCGC
>JALRDR010001220.1 GCA_023262145.1 Planctomycetaceae bacterium
GAGGTGCGGATGCCACCCAAAGGGGCCCCGTTGACTGCCGAGCAGATCGCTCTGTTACGGCAATGGATCGATGCCGGTGCAGTCTGGCCGCAGTTTGACGTGGACAACTTCACGCCCGCACCCCTCGCTGACGACCTGACATTTCTGCGTCGAGTGACACTGGATACCGTCGGTGTCACTCCGAGCGAAGCGGAGATTGAGCAGTTTCAGCGGGAGCTGCAGGCGTTGCGGAACGCGGATGCGGCGTCGACAGAGAACGATCCGCGAGCACGCGTCATCGATCGCCTGCTGGCGGATCAGCGCTGGGCCGATCACTGGATGGGATATTGGCTGGATGTGCTGGCTGAGAATCCGAACATGATCAACCCGACGCTGAATAACACGGGGCCGTTTCGCTGGTGGTTGTACGAGTCGCTGCTAGATAACAAGCCGCTGGATTTGTTTGTCACGGAACTGATTCGGATGGAAGGCAGCGAACGGTTTGGCGGGCCGGCTGGTTTCGCCACAGCGACTCAGAATGACCTGCCCATGGCAGCGAAGGGGATTATTGTCAGTTCCGCGTTTCTGGGTGTGGAGATGAAATGTGCGCGGTGTCATGACGCTCCGGCACATTCGTCGCGGCAGGAAGACCTGCTGCAGCTGGCCGCATTGCTCAGGCAGGGCAGCGTGCAGTTGCCGGAGACCAGCAGTGTGCCTGTGGATCGTCTGCATCAGACCGGGCGGACACCACTGATTCAGGTTTCGCTCAGCCCGGGAGCAACGATTGAGCCGGCATGGCCGTTTCCGGAGTTCTGTGACCCCAATGTGGCGGACCTGCTGGGGGAGTATCCGGAGTCAGGTCGCGATCGTCTGGCAGTCCTGATTACCGCTCCGCAGAACGAACGCTTCGCGCAGGTGATGGTGAACCGGATCTGGGAGCGGCTGTTGGGGCGAGGGCTGGTCGCGAATGTATCGGACTGGGAGAGAGCCGGTCCTTCGCACCCGGATCTGCTCCGCTGGCTGGCTCGCGAATTCGTGGCGTCTGGCTATGACCTGCAGGCCATCAGTCGACTGATTCTGAATTCACACACGTACCAGCGGGCCAGTGATCCAGCCCTGCGGGAAGTGAGTCCTTTGTATGTTGCGGCGGCACCTCGGAGACTGACTGCGGAGCAGATTGTGGATTCGGCGTTTCACGCGACTGGAACGCCCTTCGATCTGGAAGAAGTAAGTCTGGACATTGACAGTGTAAGAGAACTCACCAATGCGCTCAGCATGGGCAAGCCGCGGCGTTCATGGATGCTGGCATCGACGTCGAACGAACGTGATCGACCAAGCCTGGGGCTGCCAAAAGTCACGGCGGTGGCCAGTGTGCTGCGTGCATTCGGCTGGCGGGGCGCTCGTCAGGATCCACGGAGTCAGCGGGATACCGCATCCAACAGCCTGCAGCCGGCGATTCTGGCCAATGGCGTGATGAGCGTCTGGCTCACACGACTCAGCGATCGCCACCAGATGACACAGCTGGCCGTGCAGGATCAGCCCGTGGAAAAGCTGGTGGAGCGGATGTTCCTGAGATTGCTCACAAGGTTGCCCACGCAACAGGAACGGAACCGTTTCGTGCAGATTCTGTCGGACGGCTATCAGACGCGGGTAATTCCGG
>JALRDR010000012.1 GCA_023262145.1 Planctomycetaceae bacterium
CCGGAAGCTGTTTCCGAACGTGCATTGATCATCCGGGAGCCTATGGAAAGGTCTTCGGCCCACGACGGCACCAGCCCCCACCGCATCATCCGGACTTCTCGAATCCGCGGATTGAATCGGCTGCCGGTGATCACCGGAGCCTGCTGCGTCGGCGCGATATTGAATCGTGGCGAAGCGTCATCCGGCCACGCCACATGAAACATCTGCATCAGCACATCAACAGGCGTCTTCAGCGTATATCGACCACACATGGTTGCTTCTTCCTCGTTACTTGACGCCAGCCTGAAGGCCTGTTGCGAAGTCCAGACAGGTCGACTGTGGGCAACGCAGAATTGCCAACGCTGCGACGGTGTTGCCACAGGATCTGCGAAACATCCCTGCCAACCGCAGCAGCCGGGTCACCTGCACCAACGGTCGGGAAGTATCTCACATCAACAACGTGGCGGGAGGGCACTGCGAATTTTTTTTGGATTTGCCGAGGGGATTCTCAGACCGGCTGCGATTCATCAGACAGACGCGGCAAGTCGATTGAACTTCCGCACCAATCGTCTGTCTTGACAGGAGGACCGGAGCAATGAACATGACATCACACTCACGCTATGGCGCAGGACAGAACGTAACCGCCACAGCAGAACACTCCGCAACGGTGCGCACGCTGCAGCAGCTGCAGCTCTCAGTTGCGGCCGCATTGCGAAAGCTGCAGCAGCCGCATCGTTCGTTGAATGAACTGGTAGACGCCCAGGCACTGCTGCAGAGCCTGAAGCTGCCGGCAAACGTCGTTGTCCGCGCATCACGCCACTTCACCAACGCCGCCCGTTACCTCAAGTACGGAGAAATGGGCGCAGCTCGGTGGGAAATGCAGGCCCTGCGGCGTTGCCTCACACAGCCACGCAAATTCTGAACGAGCGTTCCGCAGCTGAAATCTGTGCGGCAGTTGCATGCACCCGGCGGATGGCACGTTTCCGAGTATTCGTGTTCAACCACTATGGCCAGCCAGCATGGCCACTCAACGAAGCAACCCGATTCTCTCAGATTTTCTGAGGGGATTGACACAAGCCTTGCGAGTTCCCCCGCGGAGGCGGGCAGACCGACCTGCCCGTCTCCCGGACAGAACCGCAGGAAAGGACAGACCAGAAGCTGTTTCTTCGGTCTGAAAAATGTCTCCGTTTCCAGGTCTCACTCAATACCCAAAAGGATCCATGACCATGACTAACCAACGTTCACAATCGGCAGAATCTGTTCGTAACTCTGCTGCTCGCATGAGTGCCGAGCGTCCGCGATTGCAACACCTGAGCAATGGTGACGAAGAACGATACGCCTCCGAACACTACCCGATGAGCTTTTCAAAAGGTCTGGAACACTGCTGTGACACCGGGCTGGTCAAGACACCGGAAGATTTCCGTGCTTTTCGTCGAGCCATTGATGGGGGCCGCGTTGATGCGTTTTCAAAAGACGTCAATGTCTCATCGGACAAGGAACGGAAATGGGAAGCTCCGACGGCGGGTTACGTTTACGACCTGCAGGGGCCGGATTGCCAGGCAGTCACAATGCCTCCAGCCCCGGCACTGGGGTCCACTGAACTCGCGTACGAAATGGCGGAGGTCTACGAACTCGCTTTACTCCGCGATCAGCCGCTGAGCAGTTTCGCAGAGAATTCGAGCAATACCGTGCTTCAGAATTCACTCGACCGACTCAACGCAATCGGCTTCGACATCAGCGGAGCCGGAGGCACACGTCCGCGCAAGGGAGGAACCGGCTGCGACGCCGGCAATGTCACGAAACAGACAGCGTTTCGTGGCTCATCCCCAGGTGTTGATCAGGGACCATACCTGTCGCAGTTTCTGCTGTTGGGTAACCGGAGTGCGGCCGGAGACCTGAATCCAGAAGACGGAATCGTTGCCTACGGAGCTCAGCGGATCGATCAGCGGGTGCCCAGAGCACTCTCAAATGATTTCATGACCACATGGAAAGACTGGCTCGATGTCCAGAACGGGAAGAACACCCAGAAATGCAGGGAAGAGGCTCTCTTTGGCAAGACGATCGAACGCCGCTTCATCTGTACGCCTCGAGATCTGGCGACCTATGTGCACTACGACGCCCTCTACCAGGCATATCTGAACGCCTGTCTGATCCTGCTGGGAATGAAAGCTCCAACTGATCCAGGCTTCGACCATCTGTCGGGTGGCGGCAAACTGTCTGTACGAGGTGGAGAACCACGCGAACCTGAATCTGGCGGCTTTGCACTCTGGGGCGGCCCGCACATTCTGACCCTGGTCACTGAGGTCGCCACACGTGCTCTGAAAGCTGTCCGCTTTCAGAAATTCAATGTGCACTGCCGCCTGCGTCCGGAGGTACTTGCCGCACGCATCCATCGCTGTGATGAAATTGCCGGCAAATTCCCCTGTGTCGGCACTCAGTTGCGGGACCTTCGCGCTCGAATCTCCCCGACAGTTGAGCAGATCTCGCAGAAGAATAACGAGGAGGGCAACGCCCTGTTGCCCATGGCATTCCAGGAGGGTTCCCCCATGCACCCGGCTTATGGAGCAGGTCATGCCACCGTGGCTGGTGCCTGCGTCACCATCCTCAAGGCTTTCTTTGATACCAGTGCTGTCCTCGTGAAACGCGAGCAGCCCGCATGCGATAAAACCAGCGTCATGTTCGCGAGAAAGATCAACGAAGATAAGCCGGTGGCCTTCGTTGCAGAGTGCGATGCAGAGTGCGATTCGCCCAGTGGCCTGAAACCGGTCGAATGCAGCGACTTCCTGACCCTCGAGGGCGAGCTGAACAAACTGGCCGCCAACATCTCCATCGGCCGCAATATGGCCGGTGTCCACTACTTCTCAGACTACTACGACAGCCTGCGACTTGGCGAAGCGGTCGCGATCGGAATGCTGGAGGAACAGGCTCTGTGCTATCCCAACGATGCATTCGTCTTCTCTATCCCAACGTTCGATGGTGCGATTCGCAGAATCGGAGCGGGGGGCTGAATCAACCGGGGATTGCTCCGGGCCCGTACCAGTGCGCTTCGGCGTGCTGGTACGGGCTTTTTTTGTATTCAGAATCGCCGCAACCGCAATATTTCCTGCCCCGCAAGTCTTTGTTTCAGACAGCCTCCACAGCGGCTGACGCTGCAATCTGCCGCAATTTTGATTTTTCTTGTGATTCCCTGAGGGGATTTCCTTCCGCCTTGCGAGCCGAGATGCAGGAAGGCATTGCCACAGTCCGTCATGCCGGAAAACCCATCCATGACACCGCAGGATCGCAACCATTG
>JALRDR010000109.1 GCA_023262145.1 Planctomycetaceae bacterium
ATTGTCCCGCTGATGTTTCCCTGTTGATCATGCTTTGATCCGGGAACCGAAGCGGCGCAAAGCTGTTCCCGTTGTGTTCGCCTTGTCTTTGACCACGCAGCGGCAGGACGGACACGATGAGCATCGCAGAGTGTCAGGTGCTGTGTTCGTGATTCCCCTGCAGGAGTGCATGCAGTCGCCGTCGGGTGGCTGCCGCGAGGCGAATCCGGACAATGGGACTACTTCGTGAAACTGAAAGGGAACCGGGGAGGAATCATCGAGACCGGGAGGATTCCAGAACCCCGGTCATCTGACCCGGATCTGCGTTTCGTCAGCTCCCGGCAGGGTTTAGTGCCGTACGAGATTTTCATGGCTGGGGGAGAATGAAAATCCGGGGGCACGGTGAGCATCAACCCGGTGTCTGGCTTCCCGAAGACGCATTCCTGAGCAAACGAAAAGCAAAAAAAAACCTGCTTCCGAGTCAGGGAAGCAGGTTTCATTTCAGCACCGTCAGGTCAGCATTCGTGCGGCTGGTGCCGCAGGAAAACTCCTGTTGAGGTGTCAGTTGCAGCAGGGCTGCGGAGCGGGTTCACAGCATGTTGCCGGCTTTGTCGGGCACCACACACGGCACTCAACGACCTGTTCGGTCATCCGACAGACCTGAACGTCGATTTCGCGTTGTTCAGTCTGAGTTGTGCAGACCTGGTAGGTGTACTCTTCCTCGACCGGAACAATCCTGCTGCGGCAGACAGTTCGCGTCCGTACTTCCGGCTTACAGACCTCAACGGTGTAAGTGTACGGAACTTCTTCAGCGACCTGCTTTGTGCAATGTACCGTACGAACACGTTCTTCTGGCTTGCAGACCGTGACGGTCCATGTGCAGGGAACTTCCTTGACGACGTTGCGGACACATCTGACCGTGCGTGTTCGTTCCTCTGGCTTGCAGACGGTAACCGTATACTCTTCAGTGACTTCTTCGGGAACACACTTCACACACTGAACCGTGCGGGTGCGAGTTTCTGGCTTGCAGACCGTAACTTCGCAGACATATTCCTCTTCACGTGCGACACACTCGTGAGTGGTATATTCTACTTCCTTGCGGACGAGGTTAGGCACCCACACGCGGCAGATGCGACGATCTTCCCAGTGTCCTTCATCACAGCAGACAGTGCGAGTTTTCTTCACCGGAACGGAGTCGTAGACAGTTCGCTTCTGCAGGCGCTGCTCGGGAGTGCGAACCATGACCGTGTAGGTCTCTTCGCGTTCTTCGACAACGTTGTGATGGACCGTTTTTGAACGCGTCCGCACTTCCTGGTGCGGGACCATGACGGTGTATTTTTCTTCCCGTTCTTCAACAACTTCTTCGCAGACCAGTTTTGTGCCCTGTCGCTCTTCCTGAACGGGGACCATCACGGTGTATTTTTCTTCCCGCTCTTCGACCACTGGCTTGCAGACGATTCTGGTCCCCTGGCGTTCCTCGTGAACAGGCACCATGACGGTGTACTCTTCCTGAACTTCTTCGGAGACGCACGTGTGGACGGTACGAGTACCGACTCGAGTTTCCGTGACCGGAACACAAACCTGAACCACTCGCTTTTCGGTTACCATCTGGGGGACGCAGACGGTTTTCTGGACGGTCGTCCAGTGTCCTGCGGGGCCGCAGCAGTCAGCCTGTGGCGCACAGGCAACGACCGCGCTGCAGGGAGCTGTACAGCATCTGCGTGCGTGACGCCCAAAGAAGAGTCCCGCCTCTGAAGTGCTGCTGATAAGCAGCATGACGGTTAAGCCAAGAATACAACGCATTTTCGATGAACCTCCGCTGAGTTTCCACATCTTTACCGACGAACAGCCCTGATCGAGCGATGTCCGACAGTGATTCATGACGACTGCAGGGGCAAGCCCCACGCGACATCGAGTTCAGACTGTTGAGAAGACAGCCATGCTGAAAAGAGAGAGTACGTGTTTCTGGTGCCCGCAGAGGATCCGGTGTGAAGTGCTGGCAGAGACCAAGCAGCAGTCTGAACATGCGATCAGTTCACTTGCGGCTTGTGACGCAGACAGCACCTGTTGCAGGGATTCATTTTTGGGGGAGTGAACCCCAAAGAAGTCGCACGCAACAACGGACTTTTGCAGTCAGCAACGTTTTTTTCACAAGGTCTTCGCCTCAGGCCAGGTGCTGGCCTGTGAAGAAGATCTGCCTCCGAGGATATACAAGTCTAGATCAGGGGTGAATGAGATGGCGGGGTATTTCGGGAAAAATGATTTGAATGCACGGTATGGGATTGTTTTGCGATTTGCGTAGCTGAGTTGCTCTTGGCAGTTTTCGGGTGCCTGGAAAGGGGCATTCTTCAGTGCTTCTGATGCCGAGCTGTCGGGCGGAAAGCCGTTAAGTGGGAAAAATAGCGACACCGGCGAGAATTGCCGGAAGAGCTTTTTCTGAGGGTGTTTGGCGGCACAGGCGTTGAGAAGGAGCTTCCGCACTGATCCGCGAATTCGCCAATTTGGGCAAAACCGGAATCAGGGCCCGCGGGGGTTTCGGTTCCAGCGGTCACCGCCGTACAATTCTCGGCCCTTCTGAGGGGTTTGTTTGCTGAGCCGGCCGCCCCTCCATTGCTCCGGCCATTTGCTCCGGTGGAATTAAAAATGAAGTTCTGTCTTGTTGATCGAGTGGTTTCAGTAACGCCCGGGGAGTCGATCCGGACGGTGAAGCAGGTTTCGCTGGCGGAGGAGTACCTGCAGGATCACTTTCCGGGGTTTGCAGTGCTGCCTGGCGTATTGATGGTGGAGTGCATGGTGCAGTCCTGTGCGTGGCTGTCGCGTATTACCGACGATTTTCAGTTCAGCACCATTCTGCTCAAACAGGCCAGAGCCGTACGGTTCAACAGCTTTCTGAAGCCCGGAGAAGTTCTGGAGGTGGAGGCTCGGATCAAGTCCACATCTGAAGCAGAGACGGAGTTCATGGTTTCGGGCACGAAAGCAGGGGAATCTGCAGTCAGTGCTCGGCTCACGCTGTCTCGCCAGAATCTGTCGGATCGCAACCCACAGATGAAGGGAAACGATGAGCGAGTGGTGGCGGCAATGAAAGAGTTGTGGGCCCAGCTTTCCAGCAGTCTGGATAGCTGATGGTTTCCGGGTTCTGAGTGGATCAGGGGCTGTTGGGGGCAGAGTTTGATCAGGAGTGTGATGCTCCGGGGGACAGCAGATATTTGTAAATGTGCCTGTTCAGGGTTGAATCCGGGCTGGTGGCGCTTTCTGAGATTCGCCCCGGTCTCGGGGCAGAAATGTGCAGTGGGTGATGAAATCGCGAGTGTGCTCGTTGCGATGATCAGACAGAAGTTCTGCCGCACCTGTTGCGGGAAGGGTCATGAGTGAGAGCATCCGGACAGCACAGTTAATGCACGCAGGGAATAAAGTCGGGTAAAGATCACCCGCAACACCAAAGAAGGAATGACACATGACAGTTGAAGGTCGAATCGCGCTGGTCACCGGCGGAAGTCGCGGGATCGGGCGTGGCGTCGTGGAATCGCTTGCTCGAGGCGGAGCCAGGGTTGCATTCGTCTATGCCTCAAACTCTGCAGCAGCAGAGGAGGTTGTGGCGGCCATGCAGGCTGAGGGCCATGAGTGCTGGGCAATTCAGGCGGATGTTCGTTCCAAGGAAGCTGCTGACAATGTGGTCAGTCAGGTTCTGGAAAAGTGGGAGCGGATTGACATTCTGGTCAACAACGCAGGGATCATTCGTGACGGCCTGCTGGCAACGATGGATGCTCAGCAATGGCAGGATGTGATTGATACCAATCTGACCAGCGTATTCAATTTCTGTCAGGCGGTGACGCGGACCATGATGTCCCAGCGTTACGGGCGAATCATCAACATGAGCAGTGTTGCTGCAGACGTTTCGAATCCGGGGCAGGCCAACTATGCGGCCAGCAAGGGAGGAGTAGAAGGGTTCACTCGCTGCATCGCCACCGAGCTGGCTCGACGCGGAATCACGGCCAACGCGGTGGCTCCGGGCTTTATCGAAACGGACATGACCGTTGCGGTTGTAAATGCGGCAGGAAATGAAATCAAGAAAAAGATCCCGGCACGACGGCTGGGACGACCAGACGACATTGCCGGTGCCGTGATGTACTTCGCGGCTGATGAGTCTTCCTACGTCACCGGACAGGTGCTCAAGGTGGACGGAGGTCTGACGCTGGGGGGCCTGTAAATGGTGCTCATCCCTGCCTGAGGCGACCGTAAGAAGTCGTGGCAGTCGGGGGAAGATGAGGATTTCGACTTTCGGGGACTTTTTGATCCAGGGGGCCTCCCGGGCAGAGAGTCTCTGGAAGTTCATGAGAAATCAGACAACAATTCGATTCAGCCGGGCGGGTTTGGGGAAACCATGTTCGACTGTGTTGAGATCCCTGAGCCGTCGATCAGTGTTCGCAAGTCCTGCGGGATGAACCGAAGCACTGCCGCTGATGGCTCAGAACTGTTCCTGGCCGCCTTGGTTGTCGGCTGAAAACTTGGGTAGTCGAACGAATGCAGTCACCGCATCCGTCCGGCTCAGAATTACGGTGACAAAGTCTGGTGCCTTACCGGTGCCGACTCAGGAGAAACCACATAATGTCAGAAGACGTCCTCGAAAAAGTACGAGAAACTCTGGTTGATGCACTCGGTGTTGACGACGATGAAGTCACTCCGGAGGCATCTCTGATCGGTGATCTGGGTGCAGAGTCCATCGACTTCCTCGACATCAGTTTCCGACTCGAAAAAGCCTTCGACATCAAGATTCCTCGCGGTGACCTGTTCCCCGAAAATCTGGCCAACGCCGACTCCGGCTTCGTGGAAGATGGCAAGGTCACAGCATCTGGTCTGGATGAACTACGGACTCGAATGCCTCATGCGGATATCGATGCATTTGCAGCCGATCCGTCCGTATCACGGCTTTCCGACCTGTTTACCGTCGGCATGATCTGCAAGTTTGTGGAAGCGAGAATCGGCTGAGCGGTCACTGACTGCAGCGTGCCTGGGCGTGCTGGTTTTTCGTTTGTGGCCGGGCTTCCGGAGAGAAGCCTGACCACAGACGACGACGCTGTCTGCAACAATGCGCACAACTGCGATTACGCCGTAGTCGCACAAGCAGTTGCTCGCCCTGACGTGTTGTCGCTGCGGTCCTCTTCTGATGGCTTCAGTGTGCAAGCTTCCGTGCGACGTACCGGTTATGGCGACAGGAACGCTGCACTGGCAGTTCGATCAACAGCAGGTTTCAGTGAACAACTGTTCTGCAAAATGCAATGCGTCAGTGGCACAGGATCTCAGTGGCGCAGGATCTCATTCATTTCGTGTTTGATTGCGGTGTTCTGACGGTCGTGGTCACTCGCTGCGCCGGAAGCATCACATCGATCAGGTTTTGGGATGCGTTTGCAGATGGACGATGGCACAATGCCTGGCGGCAGGAGTGACATCCCCCAAACTGTGAAGCGTCTGGAAAAGCACGGGGCTCTGCGGCAGTGAGGACAGGCGGCACAGTTGTGACTGGCGGCAACTGTCATCACTGCAACTGTCACAGGTTGCAGCCTGGAAGGCTGTATTCCCGTTTGGTTTTCCTGCAGCGACAGTTCTTCTGCAGCTCTGCAGCGATGTCTGGGGTTGCAGCAAAGGAACTTTAGTCACGGGCCGTTCGTGATGCTGGTGGTCTGAGGGCATTCGTGAGGGCAGTCGTGAGGCATTAAGTGACAGCGATCACGACCGCTGTGTTTGATGGAGATTCCGAGGGGGATCTGGTTTCGAAAGCGGTTATAACAAGCGGGAATCTGCCGGATGCGCTGGTACTGGGTTGATCGGTTTGTGGAATTTGAGTCGGGCAAGCGAGCTGTGTCGGTCAAGAACGTTTCATTGGCCGAAGAGCATCTGCACGATCATTTTCCGGGGTTTCCGGTGATGCCGGCGTCGCTGATGATTGAGGGTATGGCTCAGACGGGCGGCATCCTGCTTGGTGAGCATTTTGACTTCAAATACAACGTAGTGCTGGCGAAAGTGCCGAAGGTGACGTTTCACAGCTGGGCCTGTCCGGGCGACCAACTGCACTACGAGGCGACTCTGGAAGATGCGCGCGAGGAGGGTGGCAGCGTCAGTGTGGAAGCGCGAGTCGGTGAGCGAGCAGTCGCTTCGGCGGAGATTGTTTTTGCGCATCTGGACACGGAAGATCCGCAGTTCAGTCGGATCGATCAGAAGAACTTTGTTTTCCGCATGAATCTGCTGGATATTCTGACAGTGGGCAAGGCGGGGGATGGCACAGACGGAAGTGCAGCAGAGTGAGCACAGCAGGCTGTTAAGGGACAGGTGTTCGGGATCGGACATTAGGTTCAGGTGAAGTGGAGCAAGACATGAAGCGGCGAGTGGTGGTGACAGGTGTTGGTGCGGTGACTCCGATCGGTAATGACGTCAGGACGGTCTGGGAGTCACAGTTGGCGTGCCGGAACGGTGTCGGTCCGATTACGCACTTCGACGCATCCGAGTTTCCGACGAAGTTTGCTGCAGAAGTTCGGGACTACGACTTTGCGGCTCGAATTCCGGATGCGGACCGCTTCGTTAATGCCGGCCGTAACTCCCGCTTCGCGCTTGGCGCGGCCATGGAAGCGGTCACGGACTCGGGGTTCCAGGACAGTCCGAGCTTTAACCCGGCTCGCTTTGGGGTATATCTGGGAGCTGGCGAGGGCCAGCAGCACTTTCTGCAGTTCATGTCACTGGTCGCTGAGGCCAGCCGCAACGGTGAGGTGGACGTCCGCAATTTCACTGAGAGTTTCATCTGCCGCATGAATCCTCAGTATGAATTTGAGCTGGAGCCGAATATGCCGGCGGCTCACCTGTCCAGTGTCTTCAATGCTCAGGGGCCGAACCTGAACTGCCTGACGGCCTGTGCTGCCTCCAGCCAGGCGATTGGTGAGGCGACTGAGATCATTCGTCGCGGTGATGCAGATCTGATGCTCTCCGGTGGCGCTCACAGCATGATTCATCCGTTCGGGGTCTCTGGTTTCAACCTGCTGACTGCGTTGTCAGAACGGAACGATTCTCCACAGACGGCATCTCGACCATTCGATCTGAACCGCAACGGTTTTGTACTGGGCGAAGGCGCGGGGATGCTCATCCTGGAAGAACTGGAGCACGCCAAAGCCCGCGGCGCGAAGATCTATGGAGAGATTCGCGGATATGGCTCCACGGCGGATGCTTATCGCATTACAGACATTCACCCGGAAGGTCGCGGTGCCATCGCCTGCATCAAGATGGCCCTGGCGGATGCTGAGATCAACCAGGAGCAGATTGGTTACGTGAATGCACATGGAACCAGTACGCGGGTGAACGACCAGGTGGAAACGCTCGCAATCAAGGGCGGTCTGGGTGAGCATGCTTACCGGACACCTGTTTCGAGTGTGAAAAGCATGATGGGGCATCTGATTGCTGCTGCTGGTGCTGTGGAAGCGATTACCTGTCTGCTGGCAATTCGCGACGGAGTTCTGCCACCGACAATCAACTACGAAACGCCTGATCCGGACTGTGACCTGGATTACATCCCGAATCAGCCACGGGAATCAAAGATCAGTGCGGCCCTGTCAAACAGCTTTGGGTTTGGCGGACAGAATGTGGCTCTGATTATCAGCGCCTTTGAAGACTGAGCAGTGTTCGGCATCGGTGGGCCGCTGACGTTGTTGCAGTTCTGGACGTGGAAGTGATCGCTGTGGGAAACAAAGGACCGCGGGGAATATGGGATCAATTCTGCTGACAATTCTGACGCTCGTTGTTGGCATCCTGCTGATCTGTCTGCTGGATGAACTGCTGATCAATCCCTGGCTGACAAGTAAGATTGTCGGCCGTTTTGAAAAGATGCCAGCCTTCCGAGTCCCGGAGGTCGCTGCTGACTCCTCCGCAGAGTGCGTGCAGTTCCGAACATCTGACGGACTACAGCTTCGCGGTACGCTCTGGAATGCTCAGCAGGCCGATGCGCCCGGTCTGATCCTGTTCTTTCCGGAGATGACCGGCAGCCGCTGGCTGGCGTTCGAGTACTGTCAGGCGTTGATCCAGCGCGGCTATGTGGTGTTTTCGTTCGATTTTCGAGGCCACGGTGACAGCGATTCTCAGGAGGGCTATTCGCCCCTGCACTGGCTTTCTGAGTTCGAGATGCTGGATGTTGCTGCGGCGCTTGAATTCGTCGAGTCTCATCCGCGGCTCAGTACACTGCCAATTCTTGCTTTTGGTGTGAGTCGTGGTGGAGTTGCGGCTCTGACTGCTGGTGGGCGTTACCCCAGGATTCGTGGGGTGATTGCCGACAGTGCATTTGGCACCCTGGACACAATGCGGTTCTTTGCCGATCGCTTTGTTGATCTGTTTCTGCCGCGCTGGCTGTATCGTCTGGTACCCGAATGGCATGTGCGTCGAACAATTCGCCGAGCCATTGCGGGCAGTGAACGGCAGCGTGGCTGCCGTTATGTGCAGCTGGATCACGAGGTCGCGGGACTTGAAGCTGATCGAACCCTGCTGATTTCCGGAGCGGCGGATACTTACATTACTCCGGAGATCTCCGCGGCTCTTGTACGTCTCCTTGGTGAGCACGTCCGTGTATGGTCGGTCATCGGAGCCCGCCACAATCAGGCCCGCTGGACAGAACCACAGGCCTATGATCGGCTGATTCTGCGGCACGTTGCTCATTGTCTGGGTGAAACGCAGGCGGCTGATTCTGCAGTGCCAGTTGCTTATCCTGTCACTGCTGCAGTCACGGAACCAGTGTAGGCGGGATCGCTGCGATGTCGGCAACGCCCGTTGTTGGCTCAGCAAGTCGCAGGCAGGCCGCATGGGTTGCATTACGAACGTAAAGGCAGCCATTCGCGATGATCGGATGATTCCACGTCTTACCGTCGAGCACCTCAACGCGTCCCAGTTCTGTAAGTCTGTCCGGATCTGCCTGCAGCAGCACAACAAAACCCTGTTCAGCGGCGACAATTACCTGACGGCTTTGCTGCAGCATGACTGCCTGACCAAACTTATAACGACCGCCGTGCCAGAGTCGTTTTCCTGTACTGGCATCGATACAGGAATAGATGTTCTGATTGAATCCGAAGATCAGGTCGTCAAGCAGCAGGCTGTCATTGAATGACGGGCGCAGAAATCGTGACGTCCAGACTTCACTGATCTGCCATTCTGCATCATCTTCCGCCTGAGTACTGACGTGCAGCCTGGTGAGCCCTGCCCCGTCACCAAGAGCCATAATCAGATCGCCGTCTGCCGTCACCTGGGGATCCACCATCGGAGTACCCTGGAAGCCATTCGGCCTGTAGCTCCAGATTTCGCTGCCGTCCACCGGGTTAATCGCATGCAGACCAGCCCCATCACAGAACAGCAGGCAGTTCTGGTCGGCGAACGTGGCCGACCGCACCGTCGTGTAGTTCATGCCGCTGGAGGCGAATGACCACACAACTTCGCCCGTTTGCTTATGGAATGCAGTCAGGCCATATTCCGGGCCACCGACGTAGATAACGAGCAGATCGTTGATCAGGTGAGGTGAGCCGGAAAATCCCCACATCGGAACTGTGGCAGAAAACTCATTCTGAAAATCTCGCTGCCAGACGACGCTGCCGGTTGATTCCTGAAGGCAGGTGAGCAGTCCGCGACCGCCCAGAGCATAGACGAAACCTGGTTCAACGGATGGTGTACTGCGGGGACCTGCTCCGGATACAACTTCCTCAAAGCGGTCTGTATCAGAGTGGCTCCAGATGAGTTCTCCGGTGGCGGCGTCGTAACAGGTCACGTATTCGCGATCGCCGCGTTGTTCCTGCGTGAACAGACGGTTGCCGCGGCAGCTGAAGGAAGACCATCCCGGTCCAATGGGGATTTTCCAGAGCAGCTCCGGTGGGCTGGCATTCCAGTCCAGTGGGGGAATGGATGCGGTTGAGATTCCGTTTTCGTCAGGACCACGAAAGCGTGGCCATTCTCCGGCAGGTTTCGCATCGGGAACGTCTGTTGTCTCAAACGCAGGTTCCCGCGGCTGCAGTTCCGGAAGTGCCGGCAGTGTCTGTTCGTGCACCGGAGTCCACCGCCAGAAAAATTCCGCGTAGTACTCCCCGTCGAACCCATCAACACGCAGCAGCGGGAAGACCATCCAGCCGGCAAGCAGCAGCAGAGATGTGTTGCGAATGCGTGTTGCGGAGCGGGCGAAGTATGTGAGGCCGCCTGTTGTGGTGAAGATTGCCAGCGGTACCGCGTAGACCCAGAGGGCTGTGTACAAGGGCGATTCCTGCACGCAGAGCGCGTAACAGATGAGCGGAGCTGCAATCGCGACGGCTGTGAGTTTCAATTTTTCGCGGATTGATAACCGGCTCAGCAGCAGCACGGAAATGGAAAACAGCACGCCCGATAACAGCGGCCCGGCCATCATGATCATGAACCGCGTGCGATTATCAATCTGAGCAGATACAGTGAGCACCATGCTGATCAGCATCAGCAGACTGCAGAGCCACGTGGGCCACAGCCGCAGTGCCGGGCGTGCCGATGGGGATTGTTCCACAGTGGTCTGCTGATCGGGGGCTGCGGGGACGTCAGATTCAGGCTGCTGTTCAGGCATCACACTTTCCTTGCCGGGCTGGATTTTTCCACACTGACAATTACAGTCAAATGGCAGGACTGGGCAAGTTCATTGCCCTGACAAACACGTATTCATTAACGAAGTTGTGGTCAGTTCGCCGTGAGCGCTGATCTGCAGCACGGTCGAACGTCATCCGCTGACAGGACAGTAATCCAATGAAGCGAACAATGTCACCAACCTCACGCTCCGCATTTCGCCTGATTCTGCAGACGACTCTGCTGCTTGTCGGAGCAGGAAGCGGCATTGTCGGTGCTCAGCAGGACTGGCCTCCGCAGATAGCAGCGGAGTCCGTTGTCTACCGCGCCACGGAGCAGGCTGACTTGAGATTGTGGATGTACCGCCCGTCGACCGAAACCACGGCACCGGAGTCCGGATATCCGGCCATCGTCTTCTTTTTCGGCGGCGGCTGGAAGTCGGGAACCCCGGAGCAGTTCATTCCGCAGGCCGAATACCTGGCCGGCCGGGGGATGGTGGCAATTGTCGCAGACTATCGAGTCGCATCACGGCACGGCACGCTGGCTGTGGACTGCGTGCAGGATGCGTGTGCGGCGATGCGCTGGGTGCGGGCCCACGCAGAGAAACTGCAGATTAACCCGCAGCGAATCTGTGCCGCAGGCGGGTCCGCGGGAGGC
>JALRDR010000268.1 GCA_023262145.1 Planctomycetaceae bacterium
GCTGCAAGTTGCGAACGCAGATCCTGAACCACTTCCGGCAGACTCTCGGAAACGTTGATTGTTTCGCCGGCGACGGACGAGTGGTTGTAGAGCTCCACAGTGCCGTCCTGATGCTCAATCAGGCGATATTTGTCAGTGCGAATTGTTTTCGCATTGCCGTGATAGGCCACCGCTGCACGACTCTCGTCAGCGGCGTCCTGCAGCAGAGGCAGCAGAGATTCACCCTGCGCATGCTCCGCTCTGGGAATCTTCGTCAGATCGCACAGGGTCGGGAAGACATCAAGCGTCTCAACCACGGCGTGACATGGACGGCCAGGTTCGCGAACCATTGGGTCGCAGATGATCAGCGGTGACCGCAGGGATTCCTCGAACAGCGTGTGCTTGCCCCAGACGGCGTGTTCACCAAGGTGCCAGCCATGGTCCCCCCAGAGCACAATGACGGTATCATCATACGCATCACATTCACGCAGCTGAGTGATCAGCCTGCCGACCTGAGCATCTGCGAACGACACACACGCTGCATAGTGACGCCGAACCTGCATCGCGAACTCCGCATCCTGATTCGGATCCCGCCCCCAGCGATTATACTTCATGAACTCTGAGGACCCGTGCCATGTTGTCCTGCCAGTCGGTTTATCCGGGTGAGCGATTTCTGGGAGCTGCAGATCCTTGTAGGGCTGCAGATACTTCGCTGGAGCCCCGAACGGCAGGTGCGGACGCAGGATGCCAACAGCAAGGAAAAAGGGTTTGTCGTCCGCAGTAAGTATCTGCAGCTGACGCAACGCTTCCGGAATGGCGATGCCGTCCGGATAGATTTCATCCTCTCCGTCCAATGCCTGATAAACATCCATCTGCCGCGCGTTGCCGCGGATCTCCCCGTTCGCAAGTCCGTGCATCCAGCCACGAGGATGCTGCCAGTCTCCAGCCGGAAGCAGGTGCCGGTCCCACGCACCCGGCATTTCGTGCTCGTCTTCGTCATTCCAGTCCGGGCCACCACGACCACCCGGGTGATGGGAAACCTTACCAACCGAGACTGTGGTGTAACCGTGCTTGCGGAACCACTCGGGCATACTTAACGGCACAGACCCCGGGGACCTCTTCATCTGTGCGGCACGTCGAAACAGAGCTCCGTTGTCCTGCCCGCCGTAGCGTCCCGTCAGCAATGTAAACCTTGAGGCACCGCAGGTCGGGGCCTGAACGTAATGGCGATGAAACGCACGACCACGCGCCGCCAGCTGATCTATATTTGGGGAGTGGATATACGTCTGCCCAAAGCAGGCAAGCTCAGGACGCAGATCGTCGACACAGATGAGCAGAACATTGCGCTGAGCAGGCTCAGCAGAGAATGCTGTGATGGACGACACCAGCAGTATGCCGGCAAAAGAAATCAGTCGAGACAATCGCAGCACAGTCAGCTCCGCCCTGGAAAATACTTAGCCATCAGTCTGTTCTGCCGGGTGGCAGATGAACTCAACCCACTCACCAGTCTCCGGTTGCAGTCTCCTGCTCCTTCGAGTGCGACTCAAACGCTGAGTGTTGCCATGCCACACAGATGTCCACCTTGACAGAAGTGTTCTACCCGTCAGCACATTCTCACTGAACGCGTCCGCATGGGTGACATTGCCGGGAGGCAGAACATCATCGCGATCAGGTCTGCCATGACAGCCGGCCCCTGACTGATGCCATGTTCCAGTTACCGAAAGTCATGCGTCTACGCCAGCCTTCTCTCTGAGATCGCTCTTGCCGGACGGGGGTTCTTTGTCAGCACGCCGAGCTGCACCACACCTGAACTGTATCCGCAAGTTCACAGTCAGGCAATTTCGCACGCATCTGTCACTGGGACTACCGCCGTCAGGCTATGCGCGTCGCAAGTAAACAGCTGCTGACTCACAGGTGAATTCTGTAGCGGTCCAATGCAACCGAGGTGGATTGCGCGATCGTTCACAGTGACCTGTGAGACTCATGTCCGTCCGGTAGAGCGGAACAATACGATCACGATGGGCGCTGCTGGAGTGAAAAACATCAATTGCTTCTGACCGCCTTGCGAATGCTCACCAGCATCCACCCGGAAAATGCTGCAGCCACAACATCTTCATCTGAATCCATACGCCCGATCCGCTTTGCCCGACGCTGATGTGTTATCGGCCACACCGTATGCCACGAGATTCCACTCAGGCAACTCAGCGGCGGGACTCTTCAACGCTCTCATGCTGCAGCAACAGCCGCGCTTCATGAATCCTGCGTTGCCGATCCTGTTCTCGCAGTGCCTGACGAATACGATTCATGTCAGCTCGTGACGCCTCTTCCGGAATACCGTCCGAAAACACTCCCAGCGGTACTTCCTCCATTCGCCACTGATCGCTGCGTTGAGTAGCCAGAGGGAGATCAAGATTTCCGGCCTTCTGGATATTTCCCATTGGGTTCCGTCCCCACGCATAGCGATAATGCAGCGGCTCAGACACCATCGGACTGCTGAGCACAAGTTGTCGGCGATCGTACTGTACGCGACCGCGATTATCCGTTCCCTTTTCAGCATACGCAGCCTCAACGGGATGAAACTGCCGGTCAATTCCGGCAACAGCAAATCCCTCCATCACACCGTCGGCGGGGTCACCCACATCGCTGTCAAAGAACAGCCGTAAGGTTCCTGACTCCGCTTTCATGTCGATGATCATTGGTGGTTGCCACTGCAGTTCGCGTTCAAACCCATACTGCGTGGCCAGCGCCCAGCGTGCAGCTCGCTCCCCGGCCGGAAGCTTCTGCTGCGGATGATACCAGCGACGGCGAAGATCGTAAGTACTGACAAATCCGATATTCCTGTCGCCGGACCTGAACAGATCGAGGAAGGTGTTGTACTGGGATTCGCGAATTTCGATGCCCGCGTTGAGCATTTTCTCCGAATAGTCCCGACGCGTCTGCGGTTCACCCTCCGTGCATAACGAAAGCAGGCAGAACGGCAGGCTGGAGTCTGAGAACGTCTGTCTCCACGCGGCGATCATCGCGGGCAGGATCTCTCGATACATCTCAACTCCAGCCGATCCACTCAAGGCGTTGTTGTAGCCCTGGTGAAAGAGAATGCCTTTGATTGACAGTCCTCGCAGCGGAGCAATCATGCCGGCATAACAATGTCCGGGAAAATTGTGATCTCCGAGCGGCCCCGGACGCAGGTCTGTCGGTGGCTCAAGTCGATCTGCCGCTATATCTTTGTGTTGCTCCTGCTGCGTCTGCAGCCAGCGCTGGTGATCCGCTATGCGCTTCTGCAGGTCCGCCTCGGCATCCCATGCTGCGGCCGCAGCGTCCCGCTGCCGGAGCATCTGCTGTGTGCGAGCACCATCCAGTTCACGCAGCGTGGAGAGCGGAGTCCATGTTTCCACGGTCGTTCCTCCGCGCGACACATCGATTACTCCAACTGGAACATTTGCAGCCATGTGGACGCGACGCGCGAAGACGTAGCCGATGGCAGACAGTTCCCGGGCAACTTCCGGAGTGCATTCGTTCCAGTCGCCCTTCCGAAAGTGCCGCCCAAACCAGTCGCTCCATTCGTGCAGGCGAGCAAATCCGGGCGACTCAGCAGGGCCCTGCCCGTAGGGAATCGTAAGGATCCGCATCCGGGGAAAATTGGCAGAAACGATCTCCAGTGCTCCGTTCTCAACCTTGCTCAGCTCAAACTCCATGTTGCTTTGACCGCCCAGCAGCCAGAGATCACCGATGAGGATATTCTCCAGTTCAAGTGTCTGTTCACCGCTGGCCACACGAATGGTGATTGGCAGGGAACTTGCCTCCTGCTTCGGTAATGTTACCTCCCAGCGTCGATCTGCTGCAGCTGTTGCGGTCTGCCTCGTGTTGGCAAGTTGCACGTGCACAACCTCACCTGGCTCTGCCCAGCCCCAGATTCGAAATGGCTTGTCGCGCTGCAGCACCATCCCCGACTGAAACACATTACTGACGCTCAGTCCACCACTCACAGCGGGAATGTCAATGACGTTCTCACGAGGCAACTGCTGGGCTGATGCGCATGGACTGTGAAGCAGCAGCTGTGTAATCAGAAGTGCCATGAGCGGGTACGCGGATTGTTTCATTGAGTCGCTTTCGAGAACCGGGTTTCTGCAGCTGTTGCAGGGTGTGTATTGCCAGATGCCTCACCGGGACACTGCTGCCCGGATGCTGCGCCGCGGTACCAGCAAGGAGTCCCCTCCACAGTTCCCCGCAGCTGATCCCGATGCATGGTTCATGCTGCATTCAGGGAAATATCCGCACAGCCAGTCCGCTCAGCGGAGGTCTGTTGCCGTTTGAACGTACGTTCGCCACTAGTCGATTGGTGACTGCTTCGAATGGCTGTGGGGATGATCTGCTCATTCCGACGCCAGCTGCTCCTCAGGATTGTTGCTGTTCCGCCAACAAACTGAACGTGAACTGCCACCTGCAGAATGCTGCCGTGCGTTGGGCGTGATGCCAGCAAACCGACAAACAAACCGCGTTATGGTGCCAGTGTATGCTGTGAATGGAACTGTCTCCAGCGGGTCTGCACAATTGCCACTTTGCAGAGCCGGATGCTCGACATCCTGGAATCAATGCTGACCATCGCAGGACTCCCGATGTTCGTCAACGCGATGAGTTGCGTCGCAGCGGGACGATTGTGTGGATGCCTGAATCGGCTTAGATTGTCTGGAACGTGCCGTTGCCGGATAAGCATCGCTGACGTACTTTTCTGACGACCTGTTGCTGCAATTGAAAGCTGTCATCATGACACGAAGTCCCGTTCTCAAGGCCCGGCTGCTGCTGCTTACCTGCCTCATCACGGCTTCAGCACTGGCACCAGCCGCAGAGCGAAATGTGATTTTTATTATCACCGACGACGAGAGCCCCACACTGGGCTGCTATGGTGATAAGGCTGCAGTCACTCCTGCAATCGATGCGATTGCAGCAGATGGGCTCATTTTTCGAAATGCGTTTGCCACGACGGCTTCATGCAGTGCCAGTCGCAGCGTTGTCATGAGCGGACTGCACAACCACCGCAATGGACAATTCGGGCATCAGCATCACTACCACAAGTTTGCCTCGTTTCATGATGTCGTCAGTCTGGCGCTGCCTCGCGTCATGAGCCGGGCCGGCTATCGCACCGGACACATCGGCAAGTACCACGTGGCTCCGGAAGCGGTTTATGAATTTGAGACGTGGCTGAAAGGGGACGGACGCAATGCCGTTGCCATGGCTGAACGTTGTCGGGAGTTCATCACCAGCAGCGAGGACAGCCGCCCGTTCTTCCTGTATTTCGGCACGGCGGATCCGCATCGTGGCGGGGGTAAGGACGAGTTGTCTGAGCGTGAACTGAAGCCGGATCTGTTCGGGAACAAACGAAATCGGGAATCTCATGAGGGTGTTGAAGAGGTCTTCTTCAGTCCATCTGACGTGACGATTCCCCCATTTCTGCCTGATACGCCGGAGACCAGAGAAGAACTGGCGCAGTACTACCAGTCCTGTTCACGAGTTGACCAGGGCGTGGCTCGGCTGGTGCAGATTCTGAAGGAAGCGGATCTTTACGATCGGACGCTCATCGTCTTCACCAGCGATCATGGCATGGCTTTCGCCGGAGGCAAGACAACTGTCTATGAGGGCGGACTACGAGTGCCGATGGTTGTACGGGATCCGTATCAGAAGCAGCGGGGCGTAAGTTCAGATGCACTGATCAGTCACATCGATATTACACCGACTTTGCTGGACTTTGCCGGAGGGCTGGACAGCGACCGAAACGCTCCCAGCGACATGCTTGATGCAGACGAATTCTGGAAAGCACGTGGCGAGGCGGTTCGCGAGAATCGCAACGGCAACAAGGCGTTCACTGCCTACCATGGCAAGTCATGGATGCACTGCCTGGCCGATGCAGATGCAGAGCATCACGAGACGATCTTTGCCTCCCATACGTTTCATGAAATCCAGATGTACTATCCAATGCGCGTCGTGCGTGATGCTCAGTATAAGCTCATCTGGAATATCGCTCATCCACTGCCCTACCCCTTTGCATCCGATCTGTGGGACGCCAGCAGCTGGCAGGCCCAGCTGAAAAAAGGCCTCCAGGCTCC
>JALRDR010000318.1 GCA_023262145.1 Planctomycetaceae bacterium
TCGGACATCAATGCGATGACGGATCAGAAGCGGGTACGGCGGGTGGGTGTGATTCTGGACCCGCCAGAAACGGTCGAGCGTCAGCCAACTTCCATCAAGCATCTCAACGAGTCTGTTTTTCCTCCGTATTCCACAGCGTTGCATGGTCTGCATGCGTTGTATCTGGATCGGGTGCCCCAGTGGGATCAGCCGCAGGAGCAGGCTCTGCTGACGTGGCTTCAGTGCGGCGGAAATCTGTTTCTGTTGCATGACGTGAACGGTCAGGAGCTGCGATTCACTGGCGATCTGACGAAGCTGAACGAGCCATTTCAGCAGTTTCGTGTAGGGCATGGCCAGGTGCAGCGTCTGGAATTGCAGCGCGAGGCGCTTACTCCGAGCATGGTCAGTGATGTGCTGGAGATCGATCGTGAGCGGGAAGAACCGGACGACCCGGACGTTGGTGGTGTGAGGGCACGGGACTGGGCAAATGCAGATCTTCGCACGGACGGTGATATCGTGGAGGGGCTGCTGCGAGAGGTTCGTCCGCAGCACAATGCTGCTCTGCTGCTGCTGCTTTCGCTGGTGTACGTTGCGGCGCTTTATCCTGGCTGCTGGCGGTTGTCAAAATCTCCACAGGGGCGGTTCCCACGGACTCACCTTGCGGTGCTTGGGCTTGTGATTTCGTTTGCCCTGCTGTTTATGTATCTGGGGCATCGCGGGTATCAGGAGTCTGCGGTTTTCCGCAGTCTGGTGGTGGCTCGGCACGTGGACGGGACGAAGTGGGAGTGTCTGAATTTCGGGCATCTGTTTGCGACATCGGGAGGACCTTATGTGGTGACAGATGAGCAGCGGCAGACCTTGTTTGCCGGATCGGACACCGGTGGATTGCTCATGGGTACTGCGTTCTCCGGCCAGCAGGCGGAGTATCGATGTACAATTCCGCCGTTCAGCAGTGCTTTGTATCTGTCTCGTTACCAGAGCCAGTTTGCCGACTGGGATCTTTCGGTCGCGCAGGTGGCGGCGGTGGACGGTCGCCTGAGTCAGCTGCAGTTGACGGCAGGAGCTGGATTTCCCTGGCAGGATGTTGTGTCTGCATGGGTGCAGCAGGGAAATGAGCTCACAAAGCTGCAGGTCAGTGAATCAGAAAAGAAACTGCAGCTGGCTCCACCTGCCACGGCAATCAGGCAGTATCTGGCGATGCTGGACTCGTTCTGGGGCAGGGGAGGGGTACCGGGCTGGGCTGGCGGAGTGGCTGACAATTCTGATGTTGAGGAACTGGATGAACAGCAGCGGCAGATCATCAGGTTGGTGCGCAGGTCGCTGGCCACGCCGGGTGTATTTCAGGACAACGACCTGGAGGAAGAAGGCCGCGACGTTGTGCTCATTGTCGTCGTGAAGGCTCCACAGCAGGCGGTCCAGCAGGTGAGTCCTCAGCTGGAGCAGCGTGGATTCACTGTATTTGCGAGACCACTGGCGGCAGATGGACTGCAGTGATGTAACTTCCGACCCGGGGGGCGGCACTTGTGCATAAGCAAAACGCAGCCTGATCGTCAATCGACCCGCTGGATTTTTTCGCCTGGATTGCGTCTGAGAGTTTTCCCCCGCAGCGGAATAGGTTACACTCCTCGTCCGTTCCGTGCTTAATCCCACCCACGCCTCCGCGCTCATCCCACTCCGGAGATTGCTTATGAAATTGCGTCTGCTTGCCCTGCTGACAGTTCTGTCCGCTTCATTTCCTGTGCTTTCCGCTGCAGAGCCACCGGAAGGTTTTCGGGCGATATTCAATGGAAGTGACCTCAGCGGGTGGCACGGAATGCCCCACTTCAATCCTCGTGATCTGGCCAAAATGTCAGAAGAGATGCGAGCGATGAAGATTTCTGAGTGGACTCAGGACGCGCACATGCACTGGTCCGTAGAGAATGCAGAACTGGTGAACGACGGGCACGGTGCTTATCTGGTCACCGAC